>NZ_JBAPXX010000136.1:0-13613 GCF_049284435.1 Acinetobacter sp.
TCTATGTGCAATGGATGCAGGATGTCGCATCAGCTCATATTGAAAAACTGGGCTTGGGATTAAAGCAATATGTGGAACTGAAACATGCCATGGTCGCGGTTGAGCATCAGGTGCAATATCGCAAGGCGGCTTTTGAAGGAGACGAGATTATTCTGCGTACCTGGCTTAATGATATCAATGCCCTGTATTCATTTAGACAATACGCATTTTATCGACCACAGGATCAGACCCTGTTATTTACTGGAAGTACCCAATGGGCCTGTATCGAAATGGCCACCGGACGTCCAAAACGTATGTCACCAACTTTTACCCAGGCTTATCAGCCACTTTCAGAACATGTAAATCCTTTTGATTTTTCAAATTTATATATGGATTAATGAGACAACATTCTCCAGTTTGATCAGTACATCTGGATAATATTGATGAAGAGGTGGAGTTGGTGAGCTATTTTCTAATCATGGTGATCCAGACTTCATCTGACTGATGTATACGCGACATAGGGAATAAAGGAAAAAATATAATTCTTTTTCTAGATCACCATTCTGCTATAATCCTTCGCAATTTCTATTCGGCTTTTGTTATGTAATATTTTTAAATTACATAGCGTGTTTTTTCTCAAGGTAACCCATGGCGCAAGCTAAAAAATCTGTTGATATTAAAAACATTCGTAACTTCTCGATTATTGCGCACATTGACCACGGTAAATCGACCCTAGCGGATCGCTTTATTCAAACCTGTGGCGGTTTGCAAGATCGTGAAATGCAGGCTCAAGTCCTTGACTCAATGGAGCTTGAGCGCGAACGTGGGATTACCATTAAAGCCACTTCGGTAACCTTGTACTATACACATCCCAACGGTCAAGAGTATCAGTTGAACTTTATTGATACGCCGGGACACGTCGACTTCTCTTATGAAGTATCACGCTCGCTCGCTGCCTGTGAAGGTGCCTTGCTGGTCGTAGATGCAGCACAGGGTGTAGAAGCTCAGTCTGTTGCCAACTGCTATACCGCACTTGAACAAGGTCTGGAAGTACTTCCGGTACTGAACAAGATTGACCTGCCGCAAGCTGAACCTGAGCGTGTCATTCAGGAAATTGAAGACATCATCGGTATCGAAGCTACGGAAGCACCGACCTGTTCTGCAAAAACAGGTTTAGGTATTGAAGGCGTGCTTGAAACACTGGTCAATGTGATTCCCGCACCGGAAGGTGATCGTGAAGCACCGCTACAAGCCCTGATTGTGGATTCTTGGTTTGATAATTATCTGGGTGTTGTGTCTCTGGTCCGGGTCAAGCAAGGTCGTGTGCGTAAAGGCGACAAGATGTTGATTAAATCAACCGGTCAAACGCATATCATTACTTCTGTAGGTATCTTTAACCCGAAACATACTGAAACAGGTATGCTGGAAGCGGGTGAAGTAGGCTTTGTGATTGCAGGGATTAAAGATATTTTCGGCGCACCCGTCGGTGATACGATTACTCTGGCAACAACACCTGACGTTGCAACATTACCGGGCTTTAAAAAGGTCAAACCGCAGGTATATGCCGGTTTGTTCCCGATTGATGCCAGCGATTTTGAACCTTTTCGTGAAGCATTGCATAAGCTGCAAATCAATGACTCGGCCTTGTTCTTTGAACCTGAAAGTTCAGATGCACTCGGTTTCGGTTTCCGCTGTGGCTTCTTGGGCATGCTGCACATGGAGATCGTACAGGAACGTCTGGAACGCGAGTACGATCTTGACCTGATTTCTTCTGCGCCAACCGTAATTTATGAAGCAGTGATGAAGAATGGTCAGACGATTTATATCGACAGCCCATCCAAAATGCCGGATGGTTCAACGGTTGAAGATCTGCGTGAACCGATTGCTGAATGTCATATTCTGGTGCCGCAAGAATACCTGGGTAACGTCATGACATTATGTGTTGAGCGCCGTGGTGTGCAAAAAGACATGAAGTTTATGGCGAATCAGGTTTCCATTACTTTCGAAATTCCAATGGCTGAAGTGGTGATGGACTTCTTTGATAAATTGAAGTCATGTTCACGTGGTTTTGCTTCTCTCGACTACAACTTTGTCCGTTTCGAAAGCTCATCTTTGGTAAAAGTAGATGTGCTGATTAATGGTGAAAAAGTCGATGCCTTGGCGATGATCTGTCACCGTAATGATGCACGTCATCGTGGTATTGCGCTGGTTGAAAAAATGAAGGACCTGATTCCACGTCAAATGTTTGATGTCGCGATTCAGGCGGCAATTGGTGCACAAATCATTGCACGTTCGACTGTAAAAGCGATGCGTAAAAACGTATTGGCGAAGTGTTATGGTGGTGACGTGTCACGTAAGAAAAAACTTCTGTCTAAACAGAAAGAAGGTAAGAAACGCATGAAACAGGTGGGTAGTGTAGAAATCCCGCAAGAAGCGTTCTTAGCCGTATTAAAAGTCGAACGCTAAAATAATAAGGATTTAAGCCCATGGATTTTGATTTTAATTTGATTCTTGTGCCTGCGACCCTGTTTTTTGTCGCAGTGTGGTTGCTAGACAAGTTTATTTTGAAACAAAGACAAACCCGAGGCAAGGGCCATGAGAATTTCATTATCACCTGGGCTTATGACTTTTGGCCGGTACTGGCCATTGTGCTGGTACTGCGTTCGTTTTTATATGAACCTTTTAATATTCCATCCGATTCGATGGTGCCGACGCTGGAAACTGGTGATTTTATTTTGGTGAATAAATTTGACTATGGCATCAAACTGCCTATGGTGAACACCAAAATTATCGATACCGGCAGTCCAGAACGTGGTGATGTGGCGGTGTTCCGTTATCCACCGCAACCGACCATCAGTTATATCAAACGTATTATCGGCTTACCAGGCGATCATATTGTTTATGATCATGGACAGTTGAGCATTAATGGTGAAAAAGTGGCGAAAGTTCCAGTAGAATTTAGCCGCGAAAAAGACCGTTTAGATACTCCAAATGCCATTTATCATAAAGAAACCTTGGGTGAGCATACCTTTACCATGCGTGAGCTGGAAGGCGTGAATGTCGCTCGTCAGGCACCTTTTATTAACTATCTGGAAAATGGTAAATATTCAGGTGAAAATGGTTTATATTGGGAAGTGAAAGTGCCAGAAGGTCATTACTTTGCGATGGGGGATAATCGCGATCAGAGTGCTGACAGTCGTTTCTGGGGGCTTGTTCCGGAAGAAAACTTAACAGGTCGTGCATTCTATATCTGGATGCATAAAGAACCTGGCTTTAAATTGCCATCGTTTGGTCGAAACGGAACAATCGATTAATTGTTTCAATCAGGAAAATAAAAATGAGACATCAACAAGGTGCTTCTTATATTGGGGTTTTATTTGCAATCGTGGGCTTTGCATTTCTTGCAAAAGTGGCGATTGCGGTGTGGGGACCATACTTCGATGATCGTATGGTAGATGGTGAGATTGAGGCGCTATTAAAAAGTGCTCCAGCTAATATAGCACCAGAAACATTCCGTCAACAGATGAGTCAGCGTTTAGAAATGAATAATATTCGTGATCTAAAGTTTGATGAAATTGCCAAAGTCACCAATACCGATGGTTTACAGGTGCACAAGAATTATGAAATTCGTAAAAATTTCATAATGAATATCGATTTAGTGATGAAGTTTGAGAAAGAGTTTGATCAAAGCACAGTCAAAGCTAAATGATGAACGTCTTGCCAAACGGATCGGCTATCAGTTTAAACAGGCTGATTTGCTGAAACTGGCATTGACTCATCGTTCAGTCAGTCATAAACACAACTACGAGCGCCTGGAATTTCTGGGCGATTCTCTTTTAGGGATGATCATTGCGAATTATCTTTTTAATGCCTATCCAAGCGAAAACGAAGGCCGGTTGACGCGTATGCGTGCCACCTTGGTTCGTCAGGAAGCATTAGGAAAAATCGCCAATGATTTAAAACTGAGCCAGAATTTAATTCTCAGTACCGGTGAATTGAAATCTGGTGGTCATCATCGTGAGTCTATACTGGCAGATACGGTAGAAGCCATTATTGGCGCAATCTATGTCGACTGCGGTGATCTCACCGTGCTAGAACCGATTGTGTTAAAATGGTACGAGCCGTATTTAGATCATATTGAGCCGACAGATCAGCTTAAAGATCCTAAATCTCGCTTACAAGAGTATTTACAAGCACGTAAGAAACCTCTCCCAGTTTACGAGGTTGTAGATATTCAAGGTGATGCACCCAATCAGCATTTTAAAGTGGAATGCCAGATTGCGGGATTGCCCACCATGCAAGGCGAAGGCGCGAGCCGGCGTTTTGCTGAACAAGCCGTTGCGGCGGATATTTTGAAACTTTTGGAGCATAAGTCTTAATGACTACTCATTCCGATCACATTGATGCTGATCACGAGTCGCAAAGCGACAGTCACGACCTTATTAGTCAATTTTTTAGTGCACAAGGCACCGAAATCCCATCGGATTATCGCAGTGGTTTTGTTGCTATTGTAGGTCGCCCGAATGTGGGTAAATCTACCTTAATGAACCATATTCTGGGTCAGAAACTTTCGATTACCTCGCGTAAACCACAAACCACACGTCATAAAATCGTGGGGATTGATTCACGTGAAAAATCTCAGGCTGTATTTGTTGATACACCAGGGATGCATAAAAAAGAAGTCCGTGCCATCAATAAAATGATGAACCGTGCGGCACATTCAGCTTTACGCGATGTGAACCTGGTTTTATTCGTAGTGGATGCACAAAAGTGGACGCCAAACGATGACCTGGTTCTGGAAAAGCTGAAAAATGCTGAAATGCCAGTCATTCTAGTGATCAACAAACTGGATACTTTTGAAAACAAGAACGAAGCTTTGCCGCTGATTCGTGAACGCGAAAAGCTAATGAACTTTGCGGAAATCGTACCGGTATCTGCGCTTCGTGGTGCCAATCTTGAACATTTACGTGACACGATTGCCAAGTATCTTCCGTTCCAGCCACCATTGTATTCACTGGATCAACTGACCGATCGCTCAGAGCGTTTTTTGGCGTCTGAAATTATCCGTGAAAAGATCATGCGTCAGCTGGGTGAAGAACTTCCATACGATTTGACCGTTCAGATCGAATCATTCAAAACAGAAGAACCGGTCTTGAATGAAAAAACCGGTTGTATGAAAGCAGCCTGTACCTATATTGATGCCACGATTTTTGTCGATCGTCCGAGCCAAAAAGCCATTGTGATTGGCGAAAAAGGTGTCAAACTGAAAAAAATCGGTATGGATGCGCGTCTCGACATGGAAAAAATGTTCGAGCAAAAAATCATGCTAACCCTTTGGGTGAAAGTCAAAGGTGGCTGGTCGGATGATGAGCGTGCATTAAAAAGCTTAGGTTATAGTGATATCTAAGCGATAAGATGATAAGCCCCTTCGAGGAATTCTGTGATGATGAAAGTGTTGGCAGTAGTTGCATGTGTTTTATTTCTGCAAGGCTGTATTCATAAAGTGGTCACGGTACCTGTGAAGGTGGCTTATAAAACCACGAAAGTCGCGGTCAAAGGCACTGCGGCTGTCGTTGGTGCAGTCATCCCGGATGGAGATGACCAAGAAGATGATAAAAAATCAAAAAAAGATAAGGATTAAAATACTTACTTATGCGTAATGAAGTACTGCATGGCTATCTGATTCATCATCGTAAGTACCGTGAACGCAGTCATATTGTGCATTTATTTACCCAGGAATATGGCAGGGTAGATGGTATTCTCAGGCAAATGCCACCACCGCAGTATCAGCCCATTCGCTTGCAAGCTTCAGGTAAATCAGAACTTAAAAACTTTACTAAACTGGAAATTGTCAATCAGCCGATTTTCTTTTTTGGTGATGCCTTTTTCTCAGGTTTTTATCTGAATGAAATCCTGTTGCGATTATGTCCTTTAGAAGTCGAAATGCCGCAAACTTTTGCCAAATATGCAGAGACCTTAACTGCATTACAGCAATTATCCGCACAATCTAATCCAAATTTATATTTAAAACAGATCTTACGTCAGTTTGAGCATGTTTTGCTGGAAGAGCTGGGTTATGGTCTGGATTTTTCGGTAGATGC
Organism: Acinetobacter sp.; assembly: GCF_049284435.1. GTDB lineage: Bacteria > Pseudomonadota > Gammaproteobacteria > Pseudomonadales > Moraxellaceae > Acinetobacter. Next base: position 6,081 of record NZ_JBAPXX010000136.1, read on the forward strand.
CAATCAGGCGCAGATTGATCCGCTACAGCACTATTATTTTCAGCTCAATGCCGGCTTTATGCCATCGGCTAAAGCCTTACGCTCCACCCTATCCGGTCAACAGATTTTAAGCATGTTGACGCATGAAAATGGTGGGGATTTTAAGCCGGAACAGTTACAATTACTGACCAAACTGTATCGACAGATGATCACGGCCTTGCTCGGTGATCGCCCGTTAAAAAGTCGGCAACTGTGGATTCAAAACTCTCAATCTCAAACGTAGTTAGGAAAAGATTATGGCTGCATTACTTGGTGTCAATATTGACCATGTCGCAACATTAAGACAAGCACGTGGTACAACGTACCCAGATCCAGTCAATGCTGCGTTGATCTGCGAACAGGCAGGGGCAGAGGGCATTACCTTGCACTTGCGTGAAGACCGTCGGCACATTCAGGATGACGATGTACGTCGTATGCGTCCTGCGCTAAAAACCCGTATGAACCTTGAGTTGGCGGTAACGGATGAAATGATCGCCTTTGCCAAGGAAATCAAGCCTCAGCATGTTTGCTTTGTTCCTGAAAAACGTCAGGAAGTCACCACTGAAGGTGGTTTGGATGTCGTGGGTAATTTTGATGTTGTAAAAGCAGCAACTCAAGAGCTGGCAGCCATTGGTTGTGATGTATCTTTATTTATTGATGCTGACTTTGCCCAAATTGATGCAGCAGTTGCTTGTGGTGCACCGACGATTGAGATTCACACAGGCGCCTATGCCGATGCAGAAATTCCAGAAGCGCAACAAGCGGAACTAGAGCGTATTATAAAAGGTGCTGAATATGCTGCATCTAAAGGTCTGGTGGTAAATGCAGGCCATGGCTTAAATCTGGATAACGTGACGCCAATCGCCGCGATTCCACAGATTCATGAGCTCAATATCGGCCATTCTTTAATTGCAGATGCAGTATTTGTCGGTCTGGCACAAGCGGTTCAGCAAATGAAAGCCGTGATTAAGTCAGCGCGTTAAGATTAGAATGGTTATGTCAAATATTAATTATGATGAACTGATGCAGCCGGTGATTGCTTTCCTCGGTTGTGAAACACCGCAAGCATGGCTAGATATGGCGGTCGAAAATCTTGAAATCTTGATGCAAGATCATGCCAACTGTGAAAAAAAAGCAGCCAGCACGGCCATGAACTTGATGTTCCGCTATAGCTATTTTGTTGATCTACAGGTGAAGCTTGCACAGCTGGTACGTGAAGAAATGCTGCATTATGAGCAAGTACTTGAATTGATGAATAAGCGTGGTCAGGCTTGGCAGAACTTGAGTGCAGGGCGTTATGCTGGTGGCTTGCGTAAGGAAATCCGGACTTTTGAACCTGAAGCCTTGATTGATGTCTTGGTGATTGGTGCCTTTGTAGAAGCACGTTCCTGTGAGCGTTTCTACGCGCTTGCTTCGCGTGTTGATGATGAGCTGGCACGTTACTACCGTTACCTGCTCAAGTCCGAATCTCGCCATTTTGAAGACTATCTGGCTTTAGCGATGGATGTGGCAACCACGGCGAAACTGAAAAATCCGAAAGAGGATATTCAGGAGCGAATCCTGCATATTCGTGAAGTTGAAAAACAGTTGATTCTAGCGCCTGATGAAACTTTCCGTTTTCATAGTGGTGTTCCGGCTCAAGCGGCTTAATCTCGGTGACAATTTAAAAATCCTCCATGCATGGGGGATTTTTTATATCTCGAAATTTTGAAAAGAGGTGTATTTATATATCGAGTTTTATGAGGGATTGAAAATAATTATTTATTTTAAATATTTGAAAATAATAAGCCGTCAAATTTTAAGATAATAAAAAAGCCCACTTCATGATGAGTGGGCTTTCTTGAATTTGGCTCTCCAACCTGGGCTCGAACCAGGGACCTGCGGATTAACAGTCCGTCGCTCTACCGACTGAGCTATTGGAGAATCTGAAAGCGATTATAGAGAGATTTTGACAGGGGTCAAGCAAAAATTATCATATTTATTATAAATACAGCCTGTCTGTTTTTAATTTAGGCAATTGCATAAATTTCACGAAAAATACTTGTCAGAATAATTTTCACTTGCTAGATTAAAAACATAAAGTCGTTTGACCAAATGGTCAAACAGTGTGGATTTAAACCTACTTGCCAGCACAAAAATGGCTAAACCGGAGACAGCGAATGAATACGCTCAGCATCCCTCAAATTTTCTCTCAACTGGCTTATTATCAAGAAAACTATCTGCAGATTATTGCCGATCCTGCACAGTATTATATCCCGGTTAAAGACGCTCAAATCACGCTCTGGCCCTTGGCGCAAAAATCACTTTATTTAGGTGATTTGCTGCAATTGTGGTTTGCAGAAAAATGGTTGGTAGAAACTGAACGTCAATTTAACTTTGAAGTTTTCCTGAATGCAGACTATCTGAAAGAGCAAGGCAAAGATCTTTATATCTATGCCATTTCTGGGAATCTTTTGACGGGAACCAATCAGTCTAAAGCGTGGCAAGCATCGATAGCACAAACACAAGATGTGGAATTAGCCAATGTTTCCAAGCATTATTTTGAGTTTCAAGGCTTAACTCGACCACGCTTGTCATTTGTTGAAGCGGGGCAGGCGAAAAGCAGTATTATTTAAATGAAGTGCCTGATGAGTTGTGCAGGCTACCAATATTCATTCAGTCCGAATAATCATACAGGTCGCAGTGGCATGAGCATACAGGCGACCTTCTTCATCCAGAATCTGACCTTCAGAAATACCCAGATTTCTACTGAGATTAATTGATTTTCCTACGGCTTTCAGTGGCTGATTTTGAGGGATGGGGCGGCACATCTTTACATTCAGATCAATTGTGCCATAACCGACACCTGCTTCAAGTAAAGTATGAATCGCGCAGCCTGTCACGGTATCCAAAACGGTTGCAGCAAAACCACCATGGACGCCGCCAAGCGGATTTAAATGTCGATGATCAGCTTTGACCTTAAATTCTACACGTCCGCTTTCAATCACTGCTGGTTGCATCGACATGGTTTCGCTAATACTCGGGGCCGGGATTTTTTCATCACGCATCGCTTCCAATAATGCTAAACCGCTCATTTCTTTTGGGTTCATTGTACTTTTCCTGTCATTATTCTTAAGTTGTTGAGGTTTAATTCAAAATTGTGACATCGATAATAGCAATCTGGTATAGGAATGGCGGATTATTTTGTAAGAAGTGCAGTGCCTGCACCTGAGTAAAGTCATTTTTATAAAAAATAAGAAATAGAATGATTTATGGCACGATACTGGTATACATTTCTTATGAAATATCTCAGATCTAAATAATCTGCCAAAAAAACGAACCTTATAAAAGAATTAAAAATCGAGTGATAGGGTAATGAAACAGTTTCTGCATCTTTGGGTGCCTATTTTTCTCAGTAATGCCATTATTATGCTAAGGGGTTTGTTCGACGTGATTTTTCTATCACATTTTTCACCTCAGCATGTTGCTGCTATGGCTGTATGTCTTTCAATTTATTCATTGTGTTTTGTTTCAGGGGTTGGAATTCTGCAAGCTATGATGCAAGAACTGGCTGAGGCCAATGGGCGACAGGCTTTTTCTGATATACAGCGGATTGTGAAGCAAGGTATTTTGATCGTACTTGTAGTGTCTGTTTTGGCAGCTTGGCTATTCACTCATGCCACACCTTATTAAATCTTTTAAAAGCTGATGCTGAGTTGCAAGCCTTGATTACACCATGTTTGTGGTTAATGGCATGGATAATTCCAGGACATCTTTTATTACGTATTTTATATATTCTGACGCAAGCTTGTGGGCAGGCTAAACGTGTATTTTATGCCAATATTTTGTATTTAATCTTCAAGGTTTTATTAGGTTATTGCTTGATTTTTGGTATTGAGGGTTACATCGCTGCTTATGGTGTGCAAGGTGCTTTCATTTCAAGCTTGGTTATACAGTGGTTAATGTTATTTGTTTATTATTTTGTATTTTTAGAAAAAAATTAAAAGTTCAATGGTCAGGCACATTTTTGCATTGGGCTACCCTAGTTAAAATTCTCAGAGTTGGTGTACCTAATGGTATTGTCACGTTTGTGGATGTGTTTGCAATTAGTGCGATTGCACTGCTGATTTTACCTTTGGGTGACATTGTTATAAATTCTCATCAAATTATGCTGGGTCTGATGGGATTGATGTTTATGGTGCCGCTGTCAATGGGATCTGCTTTTAGTATTTTGGTATCGACTAAAATTGGTGCAGAACATATTGAATCAGCATGGCAATTAAGTAAAAAAGCAGTTGCAGTGGTTGTGTTGGTTGGATTATGCCTCGCTAGTTTTGTGTGGATATTTCAGCGTTGGATTATTGCTTTATTTAGTGGTGATCAGCAGGTATTGGCTGTGGCATTCAGTTTGATGATGCTGGTATGTTGGATGCATATCTTTGATGCCGTTCTGGTGATTACTGTCAATATACTGCGCTGCTGGAAAGAAGTGGTATTGCCCATGTTTATTTTTACAGGTGCAGTTTTGGTACTCGGTTTAGGCGGTGGTTGGTATATTGCCTATCATCCTATTTCATTTATGAATATTGGTTTTAATGCCTTGGGAATACATGGCTTTTGGTGGATGCTTGCTATTGCTTATACAGTCGCTGCTTGTTTGTGTTTGCTATGCTTGGGCCTAAAGTACCGGCACTATATTCGTAGTACATAAAAAAACCCGCGATCAACGCGGGTTTTCTAAATCAAACGAGTTGATTATTGTGCAGCTTTTTCAGCTTCGATTGAAGCAATCGCAGCGTCAACGCCTTCGATAGAATCAGCAGCTTTCTTGATGCGAGCTAGAGCATCAACAAGTACTTCATCCGCAGTTGCGTAAGAGATACGCATGAAACCGCCAAGACCGAATGCATCACCAGGAACCACTGCAACGCCAGTTTCTTCCAGTAACCAAGCAGAGAATTCTGTGCAAGATTTAAGACCTTTTGCACGAATCAACGGTTTGATGTTGGCATATGCATAGAATGCACCGTCAGCAGGCAAGCAAGAAATACCGTGGATCTCATTCAAGCCTTTCACAACCAGGTCATGACGACGTTTGAATGCTTCAATCATTGGCTCAAGTACATCTTGAGGACCGTTCAAGGCAGCTTCAGCAGCAACTTGCGAAATAGAAGTTGGGTTTGAAGTCGATTGAGACTGGATCTTTTTCATTGCACCAATCAGTTTCGCAGGGCCCGCTGCGTAGCCGATACGCCAGCCAGTCATTGCATAAGCTTTAGATACACCGTTTAACACAATCGTGCGGTCATAAAGGTCTGGTGCAACGGTGGCGATGTTGTAGAATTCGTCATCCCAACGGATTGGTTCGTACATGTCATCAGATGCGATATACACTTCTGGGTATTTACGTAGTACGTCAGCCAACGCTTCAAGTTCAGCTTTGGTGTAGATCATGCCTGTTGGGTTAGACGGGCTGTTCAATACTACTAGACGTGTTTTGTCAGTGATTGCAGCTTCTAATTGTTCAGGGGTGATTTTGAAACGTTGTTCTTCACCACATTTCACAATAACAGGAACACCTTCAGCAATGATCACCATGTCCGGGTAGCTTACCCAGAATGGCGCAGGGATGATTACTTCATCACCTTTGTTTAACAAAGCCAGTGCCAAGTTAAAGAATGACTGCTTACCACCACAAGAAACCAGAATCTGGTTTGCTGCATAGTCTAGGTTATTGTCGCGTTTGAATTTAGCAATAATGGCTTTTTTAAGACTTGGCGTACCGTCAACAGCGGTGTATTTGGTGAAACCGTTGTTAATCGCTGCAATTGCTGCATCTTTGATGTGTTGAGGGGTATCAAAATCTGGTTCACCTGCGCCCAAACCAATCACGTTGTGACCTGCAGCTTTTAATTCAGCAGCTTTGTTGGTCACGGCAAGCGTAGGGGACGGTTTGATGGCATTCACACGATCAGAGAGACGTACGTCCACGGCAGTATTCCTTCTTATAGGGATTAAAAAATAAAAAGCACATTATCTTAGCCTAAAATAGGGCAGATAGGGCAAAAGAATTTGGAAAACTTTGAGGAAAAAATGGTGTATTGACCGAACTTTATCTTGAATTTCGATATGCTCGGAGCAGAAGAGAAGAGACTTGATACATCTCGGTCATGCATGTGGATGCATGAAATATAAAATAAAAATGGCCACTTTAAAGTGACCATTTTTCGTTGCTGGTGATGTCGTTATGCACTAAAGCGTGACAAGTCTTCGTCCGGGCGTGCTGTTAAAATTTCCGCGCCGGTTTTAGTTACCAGAATCGTATGTTCATATTGTGCTGACAATGAGTGATCTTTGGTGACCACTGTCCATTTATCACCGAGTAACTTGGTTTTCCAGTCACCACCATTGACCATGGGCTCAATGGTAAAGGTCATGCCTTCTTCAAGCACCATGCCAGTATCTGGTTGACCATAATGCAGCACTTGCGGTTCGTCATGGAAAGTCGTACCAATACCGTGACCACAATATTCACGTACTACGCCAAAACGCTCAGATTCAACATACTGCTGAATGGCATGACCAATATCGCCAATGGTTGAACCTGGTTTTACAGTTTCAATACCCCGGTACATGGCTTCTTGCGCTACCTTACATAGACGGTTGGCAAGAATAGTGGTTTCACCACCCACGATGTACATCATGTTGGTGTCACCATGATAGCCATCTTTAATCACGGTCACATCAATGTTCAGGATGTCGCCTTTTTTCAATTTTTTACTGTCTGATGGAATGCCGTGACACACCACGTGGTTCACAGAAGTACAAATGGTATGTTGGAAGGCAGGTCGACCCGGTGCAGCACCATAGCCTAAGCATGCAGGAATCGCCTGTTGTTGATTGACAATATAGTCATGACAAATCGTATCAAGTTCCAGGGTGGTGACACCCGGAACAATATGCGGTTTGATCATATCCAAAACTTCTGCCGCCAGTCGCCCTGCCACACGCATTTTTTCAATTTCGTCAGGGGTTTTGATGAGTCGACGTGGAGCTTGGTAAGTGTTGTTCATGATCTCTAAAAACTTTTGGAAATTTGTGTGTGACTATGGTATAAATAGCCGCCCATTTTATCAAATGCTTTTTCGTGAATAAATTTCACGGGCTTTGTGCGATGAGGCAAAAAAATCCGCACATATATCGACACATTACTCTGGGTGCCCTTTAGGGTGGAGAATGCGGGTATATGGAGGCCTAACCCAAACTTTAAGGTAAAGAAAATGGCAGATTACAACGTAAGCATGCGCGACCTTCTTCAAGCTGGCGCGCACTTTGGTCACCAAACTCGTTTCTGGAATCCAAAGATGCGTGATTACATCTTTGGTGCGCGTAACAAAATTCACATCATCAACCTTGAGCACACTGTTCCTGCGTTAAATGATGCTTTGAACTTTGCTAACAACTTGGCTAGCAAAAAGAACAAAGTTTTGTTCGTTGGTACTAAACGTGCAGCTTCTGCGATCATCCGTGAACAAG
>NZ_JBAPXX010000137.1:0-15169 GCF_049284435.1 Acinetobacter sp.
CATGATAATTATCAACTCCCTTTCTAAATTGGACTTGTTGCTCCTTGGAGAGTGGATGAGCGTGTTCAACATCTGGGCGATTAATAGCACCACGCACTGCATAAGTTGGATCATTCTCAGCTCTTAGAGTGGCGATCGCATATCGCATAACAGCACCAATAATTTTGATATTATTTGATGCTGTAACTTCACCCGTACCTCTAGCGCCTGTTGTCCGAACGCGAGTGATCGTTGATTTTGCGATATACAAGACTTCTGCAGCCGTCACGTCAGCAACACTCTTTGCTCCAATTACCGGGTATATATCCGTTTCAAGCGACCATTTTACTTTTCCAACATACGTTTCCGATCTGTTTTTTAAAATCTCGGTAATGTATTCTTCAGCAACGGCTTTAAACGTATTTGCGTTTTTTACACTTTGTATGACTTTTTCTTCTCTGCGGGCTAAAGCAGGATTTTTACCTTCACTGAGTAGAGCCTTCGCGTCATCACGATTCTTTCTTGCCTCTGCTAGACTTACCCGTGGATATTCCCCTAAACTTAGCATAGAGGCCTTGTTTTCAAATCGGTATCGATAGCGCCACAGCTTTGTACCTGTGGGTCTAACTTCAATACAAAGCCCATTATGATCAGCAATGCGATATGCTTTATCCCTTGGTTTAAGGCTCTTAATTTTGGTATCGGTGAGCATGTGAGTAACCTAAATAAAATATGAGTAACTTGAAAACTACTCACAATAGTACTCACAAAATAAGATTTTGCATATAGTGCTTAGATTTGTTTTAGTTTCATAAGTATCTAATTTATAATAAATACAATGATTTAAAATTTGTTTAGATTTGCCTAGCTTTATATAATATTGTTTTCGGATGATAAACAGTATTTTGTTGCGGTATTGCCGGTACATCATCAACTTAATCTGAAAAAAGTAGCGCAGGCCGTAGGATGCAAAAAACTCCAGATGGCAGATCCTAAACATGCAGAACGCTTGACCGGTTATCTAGTTGGCGGAATCAGTCCCATTGGGCAAAAGAAACGATTAAAAACGGTGATTGATGCTAGCGCAGAACAGCTGGATAAGATCTATGTCAGTGGCGGTAAAAGAGGCTTGGATATCGGATTAAAGCCGGTTGATCTTGCCAATGTGCTCAATGCACAGTTTGTCGATGTGCTGGATACATAAGATCGAAGTACGATGATCACCTAAATTCATAGAACCTAAAGTGATAGATTTAAAATGGCTGCATATTTTTTGGTCGGAAATAACAGTAAATCATTTTATACGTTTGTATATTAGATAAGTTAAAACACAGCCTGACTGTGTACACAACAAGGAATGAAAACAAAAATATAAATTATTATGTGGAGCATAATGGATGAAAATTCAAAATAAAAAATGGCACGGTTCTGTCTGATATTATCTGCGATGGCGATGCTATCTGCGTTGCCTAATGTACAGGCTGCTTCTGCGCCTTCAGCTGCACCTGCCAATTCACAGCAGGTTTTCTTTGTCGGAAATAACTGGGATGGCACGGTAACCGTGATTCGTCCATCGGGTGATTTTGGCAAAATTGGCGTCATTAACATGATTCCTGACCGGAAAGAGCGCCTTAAAGAAATTCACCTGAATCCAATCAAACTGATTGCCTATACTTATATTCAGACCACAGCGGGTGAAGGCAATAATCAGTTGGTGGATGATATGTACTCGACACCAGATGGTCAGTCAGTCGTTGCATCACGCCCAAGTTTCGCCGATGTGGTATCAATTAATATCAAAACCGGCAAGATTAACTGGCGGACGCCAGTCGAAGGTTTCCGTGCCGACCATATGGCGGTATCACCAGATGGGCAGCGGGTCGCCGTATCTGCATCTTCAGGAAATCTGGTGCATGTACTGGATGTCCATACCGGTAAAGAGTTGGGCCGTTTCAGCACTGGCGACAAACCGCATGAAAACATTTACTTCGATGGTGGTAACAAGATCCTGAACTCTGCCATCGGCAATGTGGAAACGTCGATGGATGCACAGTGGCAAGACTTTACTAAAGGTAAGCGTTTTATCACTATCGCAGATGCCTACGCATCAGGTGGTAAGAAAAATTGATTTCAGGCCCGCACTCGATGCTTTTGGCCGCAAAGATTTATCCAACTCAGTACGACCAATAGTATTTAGCAAGGATGAAACCAAACTATATGCCCAGGTTTCATTTTTTAATGGTCTGATTGAGTACGATCTGAATCAGAACAAGATTAGCCGGATCGGACAGCTCCCTGGCAGTGATAGTATCCCGAAAGACCGGATGAAATCAGTCAATGATTCACGTCATCATGGATTGTCAATCACTGCTGATGGTGAAAAGCTCTGTATCGCCGGGACGATGGATAACTACGCTACCATTGTAGATCGCAAAACGCTGACAGCCGGGAAACTGATTTCTGCAGGCAAACCTTATTGGGCAACGCGGAGCCCGGATGGTCGTAGCTGTGTGACTTCAGAAAGTGAAACCGATGTGGTCACCGTGATTGATTTTGCCACAGGCAATAAAGTGCTCAGTGTACCGGTGGGAAATCATCCACAACGCGTTCGGATCGGTTATGCGCCAGCAGACTGGTCAACACCGTAGTCGATTAGCGAAAAAGACAGCTTTTTGATAAAGGCTGTCTTTGCTGAGCTGAGGACATAAAAATGAATGATAAAACAATTCTGTTATATGTAATGATCGGATTGCTCCTGTTTGGGACTTTAGTGGGTATTGGCTATCAGGTACGACAAGAAATCTATCGGACGAATTTTACTGATCAGACCCATTCTGATCCGGTCCTGCCAGCTGAAAAATCGGCAAGCTATATATCTGTCAACTCTTCTGAGAATAGTCAAACTACGAAGATAGAAAAACCTAATGCAGCTGCAAAGCAAAACGAATTATTAAAACAACAAGAGCAGTTATATCTGGACTTTACTCAGATCATCAATGCTTTAAGTGAAGGGCAACGACCCGATCTTCAACAGGTCAGCTTACTAATTACCAAGCAGCAGAAGCTGGTAGAGGCTCAACTGGTAAGCAAGGCCGAGGCGAAAGCACAAATTGATTTTCTGATTAAAGTTCTGCCTGAAATGGATCATGAATTGCATCGGGCACTGCGAGTATTAGAGCAAACCCGAATTTGACGAATTAGATCCAGATGCATCTTTCATTATTCTAAGTCTAAAAATTGCTCTCATAAAAAGGCCCAAAAAATGATTTGGGCCTTTAAATACATACTATAGAAAGTTAAGTATCTTTATAAACAATTCGCAGGCTTGGGTACACCAGCCAAACGGCTTAAGTGACGGGCCACCAGACCAGTATTAAATTTTTCCTGGAGCATGGCATTGTTGATATCGGAACTGACGGTTTTCATTAAAAATTTAATCAGTGGGCGTGTTGCCGGTGAATGGCCAAATTGTTGATAGAATTGACGCACCGCTTGTAGAATTTTAAAATGCCATGGGGTTAAGCTCAGTTCCAGACTATCGGCCAGCACTTGAGCAACGTCTTCATTCCAGAGGGTATAGTCAACCAGATGGCCATCTTGATCCAATTCTAAATTCATATCTAACTCATTCATTATTTCATTGAAATGCAGCGATTAAACTCGAGGCAAAGATCTGCAAAATCCGCATAATTCAAAAGCTTTATTTGTGTAGGCAAAGGCTGCGCTAAAAGTTCCGAATCATTTTCCAGCATGTGAATTTTCGGCAAGCTTTGAAGAAATGAATGCTCTAGCAGCAAAACCGCTTCACCCATCAGCACGACCTGATCACGCATTGTATAAATTTGAGCTAGTTGCTCTAGGATCTGCGCTGTTGCCGAATAGCTAGATTGGATCAGGTAAAGTGTATGATTTGACATTTGTATATCCTTATTCCTTACCAATACAGCACATGATCAAAGCTTTGAATAAATTCAGGATTAAGCTCAATAAATTCGATTTCTTGTTCACTCTGCGTCACAAATGGGGAATTCTGGTTTTTCTGCTCAATAAGAATCGGAGTGAGATCATAAAACTCGAAACTGTCGACCATATTTGATGCCAGTTTGAATGCATGTTGCAACTGGTCAAATTGCAGCTCTGAACGCAGTAGACTAAGAGCAGCACCTTGTAGCAGGACTTTAACTTCTGCGCCAAAGGTTGCCAGGACCATGGTAGCTGACAGACTTTCATGCACTTGCAGGCTAGTCAGATTGGCTTGGGTTAATATAACAAGTACAGATTTCACACAAGATTCCTTGGAAAAGCAACACATTCTAAAAAATGAAACATCTAGAATTGAATGAGACGTTGTGAGGACTGAACGGCATCGGCAAGTTCACCTAAACCGACCAATTCAAAGGCATCTGCCAGATTATGCTGCTGAATATTGTGACGTTGAGCATTGTCCGGATCTGTAATTCCACGCGCCAATGCTGCACTTACACAGACCGGTAGGCGAATCTGTAGCGCTTGCCATGCGTGTGTAAGATGGCGTTGATCGTCGGGTACCCATTGCAGTGTATTTGCGACCGATACGCCGTCCTGATAGAAGAATACACGGAATGCTTCCTGTTTATCTTGCAAGGCCTGAGCCAAACCCAGGGCATGCCAGGCATAAATGGAAGTCGGTGCGGAGGTAACAAGAATTAAGGTGCTCATCGAAATTCACTACAGGCTTGATCAATAGCAACAGATTGATCTTGGCTTCATCAGAAAGTAGGTAGTATAAATGATTTTAGTGACGGGTGGATTAGGCTTTTTAGGCTCACATATTGCTTTAAGTCTGTTAGCACAAGGACTAGAGGTCATTGTGGTCGATAATTTGGCCAATGCCAACTTACAGACTCTGGAGCGTCTTGAATTTATCTCCGGCATGTATGTACCTTTTATCAAAATTGATATTCGCAACACCCCAGCATTGAACAAAGTCTTTGAACAGCATTCGATTCAGGCTGTGGTGCATACCGCAAGTTTTAAGTCACTGGAAGAATCAGTATTAAAACCACTTGAATATTATAATGATAATGTCAGCTGTATTATGAGTCTCATGCGTGCCATGCAACGTACCGGAGTGCGTCATCTGGTACATTTATCCAGTCTGGCTGTATATGGACAATCTGGCACAGATTTAAGTGAAGATCTGCCTTTTAACTTCACTTATCCGAATCCATATATCAAATCGCAACAGATGGTTGAGGAAATTATCCGTGATACTGCCAAAACTGATAATGAATGGCGGATTGCGATCCTGCGTCTGTCCAATATCGCTGGCGCCTTTGAACACGGTGTGCTGGGGGAAGCAGTGCCACCTTTGCCAAAAAATATTCTGCCTTTGGCAATGCAGGTCGCTGCACAGCAACGTGAATATCTTGAATTACGCCGTCAGGCCCATACTGCAGATGGCACAGTAGAACGGAGTTTTTTGCATGTCGCAGACTGTTGTGATGCCGTGATCAAGTCCTTGCAATGGCTGTCACAACAGCCGGAATTAAAATGTGAAGCTTTTAATATTGCCAGTGAATTGATTTCCATACAGGATTTGCTAGATCAACTGGCTGAAGTGACTCAGTCTGCAATCAAAACCATGGATGCTTTGCCATATCCACATGCGGAAATGGATCAATTGGGGGCGAACATCGAAAAAGCGCGAAATATCCTGCATTGGCAACCTCAGCGATCACTCAGAAAGATGCTTGAAGATGAATGGTTGTTTTATCAGAATATGCTCAGAGGGCAATAATTAAGAGTATTTAGCTTATATTTGATAATAATTATCATTTACATAGTTGCTGTAATCAATTACTTTAAATAAATAGATTAAATCATTGATATAGAAATTCCTAAGATTAGTAACAGGCAAGAAGAATTGAGGTTGAACATGCAAACACGTATTGAACATGACACGATGGGAGAGGTGGCTGTACCGAGTGAGGCTTTATGGGGCGCTCAGACTCAGCGTAGCTTGCAAAATTTCAAAATTGGAAATGAGCGTTTGCCACGCCCAATGATTCGTGCCATGGGACTTGTCAAAAAAGCTGCGGCTTTAACCAATGCCGAGCTGAACCAGATTCCCCAAGAACTATCACGCTATATCGTGGATGCGGCAGATGAAGTCATCAGCGGTCAGTGGGACAGTCAATTTCCACTGGTGGTCTGGCAAACCGGTTCAGGTACACAAAGTAATATGAACTGTAATGAGGTAATTGCCAATATTGCCAACCAGAAATTGGGAAATCATTTAGGGGCACAAAAACCGGTTCATCCGAATGATCATGTCAATCGTGCACAATCTACTAACGATTCATTTCCGACTGCAATTCATGTGGCTGCGAGCTTGCAGATCAATGAACTGTTAATTCCGGCAGTCACACGCTTACGCGATACCTTATATGCCAAATCTCAGGATTTTGCCAATATTGTAAAAATTGGCCGGACACATCTACAAGATGCTACACCTTTAACTTTGGGTCAGGAATTCAGCGGTTATGTCTCTCAGCTGGATCATGGGCTTCTTCGTCTAGAACAGGCCTTGGTCGGACTATATGAATTGCCATTAGGCGGGACAGCGGTCGGTACTGGTCTAAATGCTCATCCTGATTATGCCGTTCAGTCTGCTAAAACCCTGGGATATTTAACTGGTTTGCCATTTGTAACTGCGCCAAACAAATTTGAAGCGTTGGCTGGCCGTGATGCTGCGGTATTTGCTTCTGGCGCATTAAAGACTTTAGCAGTCAGCCTGAATAAGATTGCCAATGATATTCGTTGGCTGGCCAGCGGGCCACGTTGTGGTTTTGGTGAATTGCGTATCCCTGAAAATGAACCGGGTTCTAGCATCATGCCGGGTAAGGTTAATCCGACGCAAAGTGAAGCGATGACGATGGTGGTCGCGCAAGTTCTCGGCAATGACACCACCATCAACGTGGCAGGTGCATCAGGCAACTTTGAACTGAATGTGTTTATGCCGGTGATTGCCTATAACCTGTTGCAATCCATCCAGCTTTTAGGCGATGCATGTAACAGTTTTAATGATCATTGCGCCGTCGGTATTGAGCCGAATCATGAGAAAATTGAACATTTCCTGCATGATTCTTTAATGCTGGTCACGGCATTGAATCCGGTGATTGGTTATGAGAATGCAGCCAAGGTTGCCAAAACAGCCTATAAGGAAGGAAAAACCTTAAAACAGGTGGCCGTCGAACTGGGGTTAGTCACCGCTGAACAGTTTGATGAAGTGGTGCGTCCTGAACAGATGGTCTCACCGAATGCCAAATAAGGGCCGCAGCGCTTTTATTTTCAATCTTTTCTTCTCTTTTATCATTGAATAGTCAGCAGTGGTTTTTATCTCGGGCAGAGTTGCGTACAATAGTGCTAGATGAGATTAACCACTGATGATTGTTTTATGCTTGATATTTATTTAACAGATGTTCAAAGAAAGGTGCAGTTCAAGGATTATCCAGGTGAGCATCCTGTTAAATTTATTCTGAATTTCAAAAAGATTTTTCCGAGTGTCATGGAACTTCTTTTACCTGTACTCCCGGATAATGAAAATCTGGAAGAAATGTCTTGGGAATCGACCAACGATGATTTTGAGACCTTCCAGATGTTTTTAACTGGATGGGGTATTATCGAACTGCGTTTAAAAGCGATTACCCAGTTTAAAGATAAAGCATTTGCGGATCGTCTGGTTAAACAAGCCCAACAGAAACGCAAAGACTATCAAAAACAGCAGACTAAACTGACTACAGTTGAACTGGACTATCTGTTTATGCATGAGATGCATGCTCTGATTGATGCAGAACTGGTTGAACTCGGTGAGAAATTCTATTTACCAATTTTACGTGAGCTGTGGAAGACTAAAGTATCTGCTCAGGTGTTGAACGCGAAGTTTTAAATCAGTTTTTTAGATTTGATTTATAAAATTAATCCTCCAATGTTGGGGGATTATTTTTTATCTGCAATATGAGATTTATTTCATGATGCGTGATCTCTTAAAATAGCCTAAGCAAAAATAAATTTGGTGATTGAACGTCTTTATTCTTAAAATTTTGCACAGTAATAACGCATGTTGAACCATGGTTTAGCGTCGGGACCTCTCATAGGGCAGCAGTTTTAACGATTGTTCAAAACATAGATGAAAATGATCGTTTTTAGCTAAAAAATATATAAAAATATCAATTAAATAGCCTAGTAATTCAGTCCATTATTTTTTAAGGTATATAAGCTTTATCTTAAGATAAAGTAAAAGCTTCATTGATTAGCTATCCTTCATAAAAATAGTTGAAGGTTCAAGTTTTCCCGAAGATATATCCCAGGATTTTCAAAAATGTCGAATCAGTTTTTAGATTTAATTACTAAACGCCGTACTATTTATGCCATTGCTAAGAATGTTGAACAATCTCCTGAACGTCTAACTGATTTGATTCAGACTGCAATTAAGCAAAGCCCATCTTCTTTCAATTCTCAGTCTTCGCGCGCCGTCATTTTATTCAATTCAGAACATGAAAAGTTTTGGGGCTTCGTCGCAGATAAATTAAAAAGCTATGCCAAAGATGGAGAAAGCGCTGCAAAAACCACAGCAAAAATGGCAAGTTTTGCGGCGGGGGTAGGTACTGTTTTATTTTTTGAAGATCACACAGTTGTAGAAGGCTTACAGGAACAATTCCCATCTTATGCTGATAACTTCCCAATCTGGGCAGAGCATTCGACTGCGATCGCACAATTTGCAACTTGGACGGCATTGCACACAGAAGGGTTAGGCGCATCATTGCAGCACTACAATCCGATCGTGGATGAACAGGTACATGCGGAATGGGACATTCCGTCGAACTGGAAACTTCGTGCACAGTTGGTCTTTGGTTCAATAGAAGGCGAGCCGCGCGCTAAAGATTATCTCGCGGATGAAGAGCGCTTTAAAGTCTTCCAATAAGTTGAGATCCATATCTGCGCTTAACACGATTTAAGGGCAGATATTTTTAGATTTCGATGAAATCCCAATCAGCTTCATTAAAATTAAGTTAAAATAGCGCGCTAATGAAAATTGATGAGTAAGACCGAATGTCGAAAAACACGCAAAACCTGTCACCGTTACAAGAACTGATCGCAGAGCAAAAACTACTTTGTGAAGAAGTAGGCTCGGCTTATGTTGAAGTCACAGGTGATGATGTTGTTGCTGTGGCTGTACATACCTTGAAACAGGATCCGATTGTCGGCATTCGTAAAAAGCCTGAAACGGCTGAAAATATCAGCTGGTACATTTATGGTGGAGAACCTTCAAGTGAAGAAGATTTTGAAACTATGACAGTACGTGAATTACAGGACATCGCACCAGAAGTTTTACCGTATCTGGCTCTGGAAACAGGTTTTCGTTTCATGATCGATGCAGATGATTATGAAGATGTCTGGAAAGAAGAAATCTAAATGCTGAAAAAATCATCTTTCATTTGTGCAGGATTTTTATTACTGAATAGTATGGTCTTTGCAGAGCCACTTTCACAAAGTGCCTATGACCAGTTTATTTCAGCACAGACTAAAATCGTCAATGAAACCAAACACGTTTTAGATGAAGATGATCAAAAGGCAGATGCCCAAACTCAACGTCAGGCTTTCTGTAACCGACTGAAAGCCTATCAGGATATTCAAAAGGTGTCCGAAGAAAACAGTAGTCTGGAGATGGCGCCTACGATGGCTATGGTCGCCAAAAGTTTTCTTGAACGGCAGGATCAAAGTTTGACTCAATCTGGAATGACTACAAGCGTATTTTGTAAAAATAGGGATGTAGAATAAGCTATAAAATACTTTTCTATCTCGAAAGTTTTTCGCAGTGGAATAAAAATAAAGTAGGTAAGTCTATTTCACAACCAAATTTTGTAGATACTAAAACCTGAAAGACCATCACTAGAATATTTTTAATAAAGAATCTGTTAAGTTAATTTAAATTGTATTCTGATGTGAATATCTCATATCCCGGGAACATATCAAAATTAGTTAATATATTGATAAGAATAAATGAATAATATGGGTTTTTATAATTTTCTAAAAATGTCTTATATATGTAATGTAATTTTTTGATCAGGACAATTTAAGCAGGATAGTGTGATTGCACGCTTATATTTAAGCTAATAATTTGAGCATCTTAAGATACTGCAAATAGCCTAAGCGATACATAAGTTTAACAACTTTATCAAGAAAGGGGGAAGTTATAATACTGATGTTTACTGCCTGTAACTCATTTGGTTTTAAGAAAAAGTTCAACCTAAAATAGTTTACATGTTTTTAAATCTCACTTTTAAGGCTTTCATTAATTTTATTTAGTCTGCATAACAACCCAGTATCACAATTTAACCATCTTCTTTCATATATATAGATAGCCATATATCCATCTAGATATTAAATCGTAATTTTAAAAACTTATGGATCGATTATAAATTATTTAGCCTAAGCAAAAAAATAACCTCATAAAATAGCCTAAGCAAATTTTATATTTAAAAATTTGCCAATTGATTAATTTCGAATATAAATCCACTATAAACACTTAAATAAAGAAATCACGGAATTCTCAAATGATCCTAAATTATCAACTTCAACACCACGAAACGTCAGTACTATCTCCAATGGTCTTTATTCATGGTTTATTCGGTAGTTTAAGTAATTTAGGAGTACTAGCTCGACATTTTTCTGAGCAAAGAACCGTGATCCAACTTGATGTACGCAATCATGGGCTTTCTGGTCATAGCTCAGACCTAAGCTATAAAATTATGGCAAAAGACGTACTAGAAACTTTATCCAGTTTAAATATTCAAAAGTTCGTAGTAGTAGGGCATTCCATGGGTGGGAAAATTGCTATGAAAATAGCAGACTTAGCCCGCGTACAAACTGAAAAGTTGGTCGTCCTTGATATTACACCAATCCAATATCACGAAAGTCATCATACTAAAATTTTTAAAGCCTTATTTGCGGTGCAGCAAGCAAGTGTTGCTTCACGGCTTGAGGCAGTAAAAATTATGCGTGAATATATTCATGAAGAAATGGTGATTCAATTTTTATTAAAATCCTTTAATAAAGGGCAATGGCTCTTTAATGTTCAGGCTTTATTTGATCATTATTCAGATATTATGGATTGGGAAAAGGTCGAAAAAATTAATCAGCCAGCTTTATTTCTTCGTGGCGGTAATTCTTTTTATATCTCAAAACCGGAACACTTTGCAGCAATTGATAAGCAATTTTCTCAGGCAAAAATTGAAGTCATTGAAAATACAGGGCATTGGCTACATGGTGAAAAACCAGATGAAGTGATCAACAACATGCAGGCCTTTCTAAATTAATTCACTTTTTATGCTTAAGGCTGAAATGCTTGAGTCTGTAATTGTCCTTCATGAATGAGTTGATGAGCCATTTCAGCTGTTTTCTTTAAACCGGGCATACGATATTCAGTATGTCCAAAATCTTTAATGGATTTCCAGCGACCGCCCCAGGTTAAACCCACCGATTCTGCAATCTGGCCATACAGTTCATAACCACGCATGGCCCATGGATCACGTTCGCTAATCACCACCTTACCATCGCGTTTAAAGGCAATATCTGCGGCTAGCCCAAACTGATGATAACTTTGAAAGCCTTTGGCCTTGGTAATATTACTGTTGGTCGCCAAAGAGTTTTGCCTTTCCGGACTTCGATAACCTTCGAGTAAAACCAGCTCATAACCATGCTGTTCGCGCATAATTTTAAAAACCATCAGTAACCGCTGTTTAAATCGCGGATTCATCTTATGCCATTTACGGTCTGCTGTACTGATATCTGAATGTATATGCGTGGCAGGTATATGAATATCTTCAATATTCAGATTAAGGCTTTGCGCTGAAATTACAGAATGATTTGCTAAAGATTCTTCTGGTAATGCTTCGATAATAAGCTGTTCATCAACTTCGGTTGGAGCCGTTAATATTTGTCCATCTAATAACGCATAAATCTGTGGATCAACTTTCCTTAAATATTCAGCTTCAAACTTACTTACAGTAAGTGGCTGAGTAAAAGCGAACATTAAAATACTGCAAAATAAGCTAAATCCTGCAATCAAAATCCACCATTGCTGCAAATGCCACTCAGACTGAATATACTCAGGCGATGCTGCCCCATGAAATTTCTGCACAAACTGTTTTGCTTGAGAAAATTGTTGTTTGCTTTGTGGAATCAAATCAAGAAATAAATCCTGTATTCTTAATCGAAACTCATAGGAAAGCAGGACTAACATAGCCAGACTTAATACAATAAAGCTGCTTAATATAATCAAAATCATCAGTTAAATGATTGATCTAATAATGATTGAATTTTTTTTCTTTATCGATATAACTTTTCCAACGGCGTCATTTTTTAAGTCTTTATTTTTATAAGTGTCCATCATATTTATTTGAAAATTGAGTTAGGGTAAATGAATCGTAATATAGGCTTGTTCAGCAGGCGCGCTAATCAAATTCTGATATTGAGCAAAAACAGCTGCTTGTTCTGTTGACAAGGCATATTTAAAAACCACAAAGCTAATCACGGCAAATAATAATAAAAATATCAGAATCCAGAAAAATGGTAATTCACGATGGATGATATGTCGGATTTGATCTGGAATCGCTGCAAAAGGAGAAAAAGCAACTTTTTTACCCTTGAGATAATCAATCTGATCTCCGATACGAGCAATCAGACTATTTAAATGCTCAATAGATTCAATTCGATATTTTCCGTGGAAGCCCAATAAAAGGCAATAATGATATACCTCTAATACTGCCAGACGTTGCTTATCTTTATGGCGTATTTCTTCCAGATTTTCAAAGAAGCGATAACCTGCAAGTTGTGAACCAAAAAGGCTTAACTGCAAGGGACTTATTATCCAGGAATTTTGCAGATCAAAAAATTGCTCATCCTGTTGCGTGATAATTGTTTCATCTACTAAAGCGCAATAGGCATATTTTGCATCTTGAATATCTTCAGCTGAAAATTGCATCTGGCGTGCCTGATGTTCAAAACATTTCAACATCTCCAGAATTTTTTCACGGAAAGACTCTATATTTGCAGGGATATAGTGATTTTTTAAAAGAAAAACAACATAGAAGCCGTCATGTAATAAATCTACCAGACTATTCATACAGGTAGGATTGGTTTCTACAGATTGTATGACTGTATAACCAGTTCCGATTTGACCACCATCAAAGAGTGAAGGAGGAGAGTTGATGATTGTATTCATTAATATTTTTATCCATTCATGACAGCAATAAGTTCAATCCCGATATCCTGAAAACCATTCGGGATATAAACACAAATCGATTCTGAATCCAGCATGCGCTGATACAGTTCATTATTTGGTTCGATCTCAAAATAATGAACACCGGAACGTACTGGAATTGCAGTAGGAACCTGCATGAGGTGCTGGACGGGTACAGCCGGTAAAGCTGCAACCACACGTTGGTCTACATCTATAGTACTACCGACTTTAAAACGGATCGGGACATAGGCAATCAGGTCATGTGCGGGCATAACACTACTTGATACAGCAAGATATAAGCGGCTATTGCGATTGATTTTGTCGCTTTCCAGACTTCCGAGCCAATAGGACGGGCGCGTTTCTTTTAAACTAATGCTGATATATCGATTCGAAATAATTGTATCGAGTAAATCTCTTAGAATAATATCAAGCTGATTGAAGCTGTCGTATAGATGATGATGCTGATACTGCGGTAATTGATCAATGTCATAGGCTGTTGAAAATGTGAGTAAGGAGCCACTTAATCTTAAAAGTTCTGCATATAATCGTTCTGGATGAATTTGTGGATACTGCAAAATATGATTTAAGGTTGCATATGCAGTATTTAAGGCATTTACCAGCCAGAAAGAGACAATATCCCCAGAGCGGAACTCAATTAGCTTCTGTTCATTTTCACGGTTATTGGATTGAATCGTTTTAATCTTGGCCCGAATGATATTTAAGGTTCGCTTTAAATTGTCCAGTAGATATTCACAGGCTTGTATATGTAAAATAGGAGGAATGAACTTCTGATCAAAAATAAAATTTCCCAAACTTTGTCGTTTGATTTGAGCAACCGGAAGATATAAATAGCCATCCAGATGTAGTTGTGGTTCTTGATCAACTTCAAAAAGTTTAAATTCTGCCCGACGGCGTAACAGGGTGATCTCTGCAGTAGTGGCATCGGTGAATAAATCATGAGTGGAGATTAAATGTGAGTGATAACGACTCACCTGAGAACTTTCGGCATGACTTAAATTTTCCTGTGGCATCATCAATAAACACCAGCAGACAGCATTTAGCAGCGTGTCTTTCAAACCAGTCATGATGTGAGCCATCAATCTGAATCAGTTCACCATAACAATCCCGGTTATATCGAGGCTGATACGGGCGTTTCAGGCGCTTGGATCGAGGTATCCATAAATTGGCTGCAATCATCCAGGAACGTAGTGTTTCCACCGAAATATCAATATCATGAACAGTGGTAAGCTTTTCATGCGCCAAGGTAGGTCCGAAACCATGCAGTTGATCAGAAACAATATTGAGGCACTTAAGTCTGAGTTCTTCAGGAAGTTTGGAATTGCTGGTTTGGCCACGGCTGGCATGGGCTAATGCAGCTGGGCCTTGAGCTTTGTATTTTTGCAGTAAGCGTCTGATCTGACGTTCTGAAATATGCAGTAGCTGAGCAGCTTGGGATTGAGTTATGCGTTGATTACAGATTTCCTGCAAGACTGACAATCGTTTAAGTTCTTTATCCGACATAGACACCAACATATCAAACCGTCCGCTAAGGAAATTGCAAAAGTGCATATTCTAAAAGCGGACATTTTTACTTTGGAGAAACCGGACATTTTTATTTGGGGCTTACAACACTATTTCGTATAATGTATATTATGTTAAATTGAGTACATGATACATTTACTTCATAATCACCTGTGCTTATAGATAAATAGTATATAAATCAATAACTTATTTTAAAATAATTCTATGTTAATTTTATTTAAGTCTATATAGTGTTTACTTCATTTAGTTTTTCAATTGTGCAATGTTTTTCTTAAAGAAAATCAAACTTTCAATAAAACATTCAATTCAAAATCGAATTATTGTACTGTTCGATGCTTCGACTACAACTCTTTATCTTTATCC
>NZ_JBAPXX010000138.1:0-33033 GCF_049284435.1 Acinetobacter sp.
CTGGCTTGCCATCCTGGATCCAGGTCGATTTTTCCAGGGTTTTCCAGACATCGTCCAATACCGCTTTTTTCATATGCTTTTCAATCTGTTCATTGGAAAGGCTTTTCCCTTGCGCATCAAACAGTTCGCCCTTGATATAATATTTGTCATCGTTGGAGATAAATACCGTATTGGAATACTGGTCTTCATGCCCTACCCAACCAGTTAAACCTTCGGGTGCAGGAATTTGCTTCACAAATTCAAAGCCTTCTTTTTCCAGTTGTTTTTTTATTGCATTGGGGTTGGCACTAACACCACATGCCACCGTCAACATTGTTCCGAGCAATAAACTCGCTTTAATTAGGGTCTTCATGACTCAAATCCTATAATCAATTTATGGGTTAATTTTCTTGAGATATTGTTGCAACATGGCTTGACTGAGTTCACCTTGATGACGTTCAACCAACTGTCCTTGTGCGTTAAAAAATAAGGTGGTGGGTAAACCAAAACTATTCAGTGCTTGTGGCATTTCACCCTGCGCATCCAGCAGAACATGTTTAAAACTGAACTGATTTTTTGTCAGATAAGCACGTACCGTATCGACATCTTCGCCTTGATTGAGCATGACAAAATTGACGTCAGGATGTTGATCATGCGCACGCTGTAACACAGGCATTTCACGATGACAGGGCGGACACCAGCTTGCCCATAAATTGACGACTGTGGGATGACCTTGAAACTGTTGCAGGGCGATGATTTGTGACTGATTTTGATCAGAAAGATTCAAACTTGGAAAACTTAAACCCGGATAATGGGTCTCTTTATTCATTAAATTTTGCGTGATCAATCCTGTACCCAATAGCATGACAAAGATCAGCAATAAGATTGCCTTAGCTTTTGTCGCAATGGCTGAATTTCTCCACCAAAACCATACGCTGCCTATCACCACGCCACCAATCAGATTAAAGCCCTTGTCTTGAATTTTCAGCATATCAATTGGCGATGCGAGATAAGACTCCAAGTTCAGCCCAATAAAGACCAAACGTGCACCCACTAATCCGCCCCAAACACTGCTCCAGATGGAATCTTGGAGACGTTGTTGAATGTCGGATGACCACTGTGCTTGTTGTCCAACTTTTCGCCCAATCATGGCGGTGATGAGTAAGGCCACAAGTAAGATTAACAATCCCCATGGCAACATCAAAGGCCCGAGATGCAGTGCTTCACTGGAGATCATGGCTGTACTCCTCGGTTTAATCGGCTAAGCAATTGTTCTGCGCTAAAGGTGCCTGTCAAACGCATGTTTCGCTGTTCTTGATGCTGTTCATCTAAGAAAATCATGGTCGGTGGCCCTAAAATTTTCCATTCTTTGAGCACTAGATCCTGACTGGCTTCATACTCGGTTAAGTCGAGTTTGATACGGGCAATATTTTCTAAACCTGCTTGTACATCGGCACGTGGAATCACTTCTTTTTCAATCGGCTGACAGGCCACACACCAATCGGCATAAACATCAATGAGCACCGCTTGTCCTTTGACTTGATCCAGTGCCTGTTGAAGCTCCGCTTGAGTACGTACCTTTTGCCATGCCAATAGTGCTGTGGCTTGTGCCGTATTCAGTTGCGACCATGCTTGAGTAAAATGCCATCCGCCAGACATTGCTGTGCCTAAGCTCATTGCAATTAAAAGCAGTTGTGTTGGCAGTTGCGACACATGCGGACGAATCTTCCATAAAATATAAACGGTGATACTGATGAACAAGATCCCCATCAGAATCAAATAAACCACGCTCGGAAGTAACGGACGCAGGAAATACACCGCCAGTAAAAGCATGACAAAACCAAAAGTGAATTTCAGACGATCCATCCACACGCCAGGTTTTGGCAAGTACTGCGCACCAAATACACAAGCAATCAACAGCGGTAAACCCACCCCGAAGCCAAGGACAAATAAGTAACTTGCTCCCATCCACGGTTCAGGCAATTGCGCAACAAACAGCAAAGCCCCTGCCAATGGCGCACTCATACATGGCCCGACAATCAGCGCAGAGATCATGCCCATAATGAACGAACCGAACAGTGTTCCGCCTTTTTGTTGTTGTTGCCATTGATCCAAACGCTGTAATAGACCTTGTGGCAAAGACAATTGGAATGCACCAAAGAGGTTAAGGGCAAACAACACAAACATTACTGCGAATAAGCCAATAAACAGCGGACTTTGTAACCAACGTTGGAAGTTATATCCCAATCCTGCCACCGCCAGGCCCATTAAAGCGTAGACCAATGCCATACCGAAAACAAAGACCAGCGCAATCAGTGCAGCACGGTAGCCCCGGTGCTGCTGGACCAGAATTCCCGTTAAAATTGGAATTAAAGGTAAAGAACACGGTAAAAATGCCAGCAGAATGCCAAGCCCGAGAAAAATCAGGGCATTAATTATCAGACCTTGTTCAGACAGTAAACTTAAAAAATACTGGTCATTGTTCCACTGGGTATTCATGCCTGCTGATGAAGTTTGTTTTTTAGAGTTTGCAATGAGCTGGTCATTTTTCTCTATTAATTCCGTCTCAGGCTGCACCACAGGTTCGGAAACTGCAGTAACTTGCATTTCCTCTACCTTTTCTTCAGTCAGCGCTTTATCTGTACTTTGAGTTTGCTTTATAGCCTGTAGCTCATCTTTCTTAGTTGCTAGAACCTTTTCGTTTGCTTCTGGCTGCGCTGCGCTGGTCAACAGTTTTGGTGTTTTGCTCAGGTTTTGCACTGGAAATAAACCATCTGCATCAGTTGTTACTGTGGTGCGTTGCACCGGATAACATAAACCGCTTTCTGCACAGCCCTGCCATTGCACCACAAACTGCTGGTTGGGCTGCACATTCATATTGGTTTTGACTTGCCCATAATGAACCTGGGTCAAACCGAAATTAGGGTCGTCTTTGTCTTCAGGTTTGGGCAGTGCCAACTTGACTGGGGTCTGCTGATGAGACACTTTAAGCTGGTCATGATACAAGTAATAGCCATCTGCGATTTTCCAGCTAAGCTCTGCCTGAGTCTGACTTGTAGAAACCACCTGAAACTGAAATGCCTGATCCGGTGGTAAAAAGTCTGCCTGTGCAGTTCCCGTCATGATTCCACCGCCGATCACGGCACCCAATATCCACTTCAACATCCAGCTGATCTCCTCCTGTTAGGACTGCATTATTGAAAAACTAAAATTAAGGCAACATTAACATCCCAAATCATTTATAAAATAATGGCAGTTTGATCAGGATGTTCTATGTTTATTGTATTGGTTGAGGATGATCCCTATATCGCACAGAGCATTTGTGCTGCTCTGAACTATTTAAATATTTCAGTGGAGCATGTCAGTCACGCACGTGCTGCAGATTATTTTATTCGGCATAGCGCAGTCGATTTGTGTTTACTGGATTTAGGCCTGCCTGATCAGGATGGCTTGGAGTTGCTGCACAGCTGGCGACGCGACCAGATTGATCTCCCGGTACTGGTATTGACGGCGCGGCTGCGGACCGATCAGTGTGTTCAGGCCCTGAATGCCGGTGCCGATGACTACCTGACCAAACCCTTTGAACTGGAGGAACTGATTGCCCGGATTCATGCCCTCACCCGTCGCCACCGCGGCTTTGCCTCGAATACACTGCAATTTGATGAACTGGTTCTAAATCGGGATACTCAAACTGTGACCTATCAAGACCAGGCCGTGAATTTATCTCGCCGTGAATTCAGCCTGCTGGAAACCCTGATGAGCCACCCCAACCAGATCCTGAAAAATGAACAGCTTATTGACAAGCTCTATGGTTTTCAGGACTCTATCGAGAGCAATGCCCTGAATGTACACATTTATCACCTGAGACAAAAACTGCATCCAGACTTGATTCAGACCATTCGCGGTGTGGGATATATTTTCAAACCGTTTGAGCATCGTCATGTTTAGTCACAGCTTGAAATGGCGTTTGGTCATGAGTCTTTTGGCCGTGTTTATTGTGCTGTGGAGTGCGGTATTTTCATGGCTGTATATTGACCTGAAACAGCGTTTACAAGACACGCTGGATCAACGCTTATCGGCATCTGCGCAAATGGTTGCCCGGCTGATTCAGCAATTACCGCTAGATAGTCTAGGGGATGTAACCTTATCAAAATTAGCCAAGAATGATGATGCAAACCAGTTAATTGCCTGTGAAGTCTCTCTTTTTAGCTCTGACATCTCGTTAGGCAATCAGGTGATTGCCAAAACACGCGGTGCCCCCCAAAATTTAAGCCAGCGACCGGAAGGATTCAGCACCTGGCAGCAGGGTGATACGGAATGGCGCAGTTATGTCCTGCGTCGTGGTGATATTCAGGTGGTGGCGGCAGAACGCATGTTCTTGAGGGATACCTTACTACGGCAGATTCTGCAGTCCGTACTGGTTCCCTTGGTCTTCTCACTGCTGATCTGTATTGCCCTGATCATCTTTATTATCCGCAGACAGTTCCGGTCTTTGGATCAGCTCAGTCAATACCTGAACCAGAAAAACCTCAACTATTCAAAGGCGGCAGATTTTTTAATGCAGCTCAAGCCTGCAAGTATTCCCCAAGAAGTACAGCCTTTTGTCAACAATTCCACGCAGTTGATTCAGAAAATTAATGACAGTCTGCAACAGGAGAAAGCCTTTAGTGCCTATGCTGCACATGAGTTACGCAGTCCCCTGACCGCAATTAAAACCCATGTACAACTGGCCCAACTGATCGGTCAGCAGCAGAACCTGCCTGAATCCATTCAGTACAATTTGCAGCAGGCCAATGAGAATATCCGGCGTTATACGCTGTTACTCGAGCAGCTTTTATTGCTGACCCAATCGGAAAACAGTATCCAGGAAATGACTGAGACCATCTGGCTTCGCCCCACACTTGAGAAAGTTCTTGCAGACTTAGATACACGCTATCCAGAAATGAACGAAAAAATACAAGTGAACTGGGACAGTCTAGGCGAAATTCAACTGCCTGAATTTGTGCTGTATACCGTACTGAAAAATCTGCTTGAAAATGCCCTGCTGCATGCTCAGGCTGCCCATATCTGGATTTCCATGCGGTCTGATTGCCTGGTGATTGAAGATGATGGACAACAACTTACAGCCGAGGATATTCAACATTTAGGACAGCGTTTCTGGCGCAAATCTGCTCAGCAGCACGGCCATGGTCTGGGACTGGCATTGACCGCTAACCTGTTAAAACAATATGGCTATCAGCTCTTTTTCAATGCCCGACGGCCCTATGGGCTTCGCATTGAAATAAAGTACGGCGTGTCTAAGCTTGACATGCAAGCTTAGACATAAAAAAGGGCTTTAAGCTACTTTTTTCGCTTAAAACCCTTATAACATAACGTTTAGAATCTTGGTAGGTATAAGCAGACTCGAACTGCTGACCTCTACGATGTCAACGTAGCGCTCTAACCAACTGAGCTATACACCTAGAATGCTTGGCATATTATAAATTTTTTCTCATTAAGACAAGCCTTTTCATTTAGTTTTTAGAACATCCGAGCAAGTTTTAAGCAAATCCTTGAGTTTTTTCAATTCTTGCTCAGTTATTGAGGTTCCCGAATAAAGATTTTTTTCAAAGATCTGGATGGCTTGAATAAATATAGCTTGATTTTCAACCTGAGCCTGTTGGGATAAACGCTGCATCCAGTGATGAAAAGTTTCAGCGGGCTGTTTTTTGAGACTATCAGCTAAGGATTGATTCAGTTGTTGAATCGCACGATCAAATGGAGATTGAGCCTGTCGGGCTTTTAGATAAATTCTGAAGATATAGGCCAAAATCAGTATCGCAATACTGCCCAGTAAAATTATGACACTCGAATAAACTGAACCGAGGCCTAATTTTGACAACCAGTTCTGTTGTGATTCTGCATTATAACCCACCACCTTACTTTGCCATTGGTAACTGGCATAATCACTCCAAACGCGTAGTTTGGTGATCCATAGATTATGCTGCGAGTTCCAGGTCGACTGAGTTGCCGATACCCATGCATCCTGAGAAAGCAGATTTTGCATACCATCATCTATACGCTGTGGAGCGATCATTGCGGTTGGATCAAAGCGTTGCCATTTCTGGTCAATCCAGACTTCTGTCCAGGCATGGGCATCGAGCTGTCGGACTTCCCAGCTCATGCGATCTGGTGCCAACTCCCCCCCCTGATAGCCGGTGACGACTCGTGCAGGAATCCCGACATAACGCATCAGCATCACGAAACTCGAGGCATAGTGTTCACAAAACCCTTGCCGGGAATTAAACAGGAACTCATCAATCCGGTTTTGCCCCAATTGACCCGGTTTCAGGGTATAAACAAAGTTATTCTGCTGATACCAATTCAAAACTTTCTGTACATAACGCCGAGGATCTTCAGCACTTTGCGCATATAGACGTTGTGCTAATTGTTGCGCTCGTGGGTCAAGTCGGCGCTGCACCTGAGTATTCGTTCGCTCGATATATTGCGTTGGCAAAGCCTGAGGATCATATTCTGTCCCGATCCATTGTAACGAAATCGGTTCAACACGTTGCGTGAGCCGTCTCGGCACAATGCTCCAATCCTGACGGTTATAATAACGGCGTTCCACAGGTATCGATTTTTCCAGCCCCATGATCCAGAACACCGAAGGATCCGCAGCCAGATATTGGTAGTTCCAGCCTGTAGGTACTGGTGAAGTATCCATCGGTTGTCGCATTAAAGGCTGCTGATTGACGAAACTGCTGGTCCAGCGTTGTCCATCATATTCATCTAACACCAACGCTCGCCAATAGAGTTCTGAGCGTGGTGGAAGCTTGTTGACATCACCAATAATCCGGAAAGCCAGTGCACCAGATTGGGATAATTCAGCAATATCCCCAGGTGACATACTGTCGCCAATGCCGGTCACACCCTTATTTTCAGGAATGGGAATATGCCAAAGTGGCGGCAAGCGCGGAAAGAAAATAAACAGTAAGATAAAAAATGGAACAGCGTACAGGATAAACTTGCCCACATGCTTGGCATCCTGTTGCAATGCTGCGCGCTGAGTAGTCTGCTCCTGTTCAAACTCACTGGTCTGAATCCGGTACAGGCCAATCAGACAGCTGATTAAACACAGCACAATCACGCTCGCCATCCCAAAAGACTGGCTATATAGAAATGAGCTGGCAGCAACAAACAGGGCAAAATTAAACAGAATAATCAGGTCACGTTTATTTTTACTCTCCAGTGATTTGGCAAATAAAAAAGTGGATAAAACCGCTACCCCAGCCTCAACACCGATAAAACTATGATGGCTCAAATAAATACTGCCGAGTGCCAAAGCCGTCAGCAGGAAAGTGCCCGTTTTAGGAAATGGCTGCTGACGTTTCAGGAAAATCCAGATACACACAATACTAATGGCAAAAATAATACTGAGTAGAACCGGAATAAATGCCATCTGGGCGATGAAAATCAGGCCCAAAGTCAGCACAATCGAGGTACGGATTTTTGCATTGATCATGAATTTACCCGCCTTAGGCCTGCGCCAACAGTTGTTTGGCTTTACGCAGCTGCTCTTCACCTGCGCCCTGAGGCAATTCGGCCTGTGGCAAATGCAGACTATACGCACATTGCTGCTGCTCGCATTGCTCGACCAAACCCATCACAAATTCAAGTTTTTCTTCATGTGACTGACTCGGCATATGTGCATAATGAATCTCGATACTGTGTTCATCCTGATATTGCTCAAAGACTTTGACATACAAGCCTTGTCCACGCGCAAACTGCTTCCAGGACACCGCCTGCAAGGAATCGCCTGACTGGTAATTGCGCAATTCACGAAACTCATCTATATCCGGTTCAAAACGGTTAAAGTGATATTTATTTTCTGTGCTAAAAACTTCAGCTTTAGGCGCGACCCAGGCAGAATGTTGATGATAAAGATAGGTCCAAGCTCGAACCAGACCAAAGGGATAAACCGAATAAATCTGAATCACCGGGTAATCAAACTTGCCACGTTGCTCTGCATAAAATGGCAGAATAAATTGCTGCTTTTGCGCATTCAGATAAGCTTTCGCTAGCTGATTCCCTGCTTTGATATACAAATAACGGGGGCGAAGCTGCTGCTGTTGAAAATAAAGATGTAGATTCAGGCTATGACCGACCTGCCCGACATCCTCCGCGATCAACTCAATTTTCAGGTCATGCAATTGCTTAAAAGTCAGATAAAAACTGATACATAGCACCGCACTGATTAAAAAGCAGAAACCTAAAATTAGGTTATTGGCATAATTCACCCCAGCCACAAAGGTGATGAAGATCAAGACCAGATACAGATAGCCCTGCTGATAAATAAATACTAAGACATCTTTCTGCGAGAGCTGTTTCTGCTGAGAAAATTGAAAGCGTTTGGCCAGCCATTTTTGCCAGGTTCTATCCAAGAGAGGACTCCTTTAGCTGACCGCAACCTGTTGCATGACATTAAAAGTTTCAGCTTCACTCAAACCCAGACGATGCGAAGTCACTGCGACAAATACCGCTTGTACATCATCCGGTGTGACAAAAGCACGTTGCTGAATCAGAGCATGCGCTTGTGCTGCACGCTTCAAGGCCAGAAGGCCACGCGTAGAAAGTCCATGACGGCTTTTACGAGTTTCTTCTGCCAGATCGAGCAAATATTCCTGAATGGCTTCACTGATAAATACATGATGCGTCAGGCTTTGCAGTTCCAAGATCTCATCTTCAGTAAAAATATGCGCCAGACTCGCAATCAGGGCAAAACGGGATTCCTGCTGTAATAACAGTTTTTCTGCATGGCGTGATGGATAACCTAAAGACAAACGCATCAGGAAACGATCTAGTTGAGATTCCGGCAAAGCATAGGTTCCACTTTGAAACAGCGGGTTTTGTGTGGCAATCACCCAGAAAGGTTTCGGCAAGGCATGGCGTACCCCATCTATGGTGGCATAGCCTTCTTCCATGGCTTCGAGTAAGGCGCTCTGGGTTTTGGGACTACAACGGTTGATTTCATCTGCCAGTAAAATCTGGGTAAAAATTGGGCCTTGTTTAAACTCGAACTGATGTTCTTTCTGGTTAAACATATTAATGCCGATGACATCACTGGCCAGCATGTCATTGGTAAATTGAATCCGTTGGAACTTTAAACCAGCCAGATGTGCCAGGCTGCTGGCTAATGTGGTTTTACCCAGCCCGGGTAAATCTTCAAACAGCACATGTCCACCTGCAATCAGACAGCAAAGTGCCAGTTTGGTCTGGGCCTGCTTGTCCAGCACAATGGCATTAACTTCTTCAAAAAAACACTGGATCTTGGGTGCATAACTTGCAATCTTTTGTTCAAGCCCTGTATTAACGTGTGCAATATCGTTATTTTCCTTTTGTTTCATGCCCCAGATCACAATAAATTCCTTAATAAAACATGGCCTAAGATTAACATACACTGAAATTTAAATTTTCCCAAAAGATCAATCATCTGTCTGTGTAACAGGATAAAAATATTCGCTACAAAATGGCGAAAATTCAAATAAGAATGCATGGGTTTTATCAAGTGCGGAGAAAGTGACGCCACAGAAAATAGGCAAGAAACTGGCTCAAGAAGAAATCATTTTGTCTTCGAGACCGAGTCTTAAAAGCTCGAATACATTTAATTTATATGATTAGAACAGCATACTTAAAAAGTATACAGATTTATTTTCTCCTAGATTTGAATCAAGAATATTCTGAAATAACTGAATCAATGAAATGAGATGTCATTAGCGCACCTGTTTTAAGACTGATATTTGGGCATAAGAAAGCGCCCCGAAAGGCGCTTTTTTTACTCAAGACTTAACACGGACACTTCTTCATATCACCGCCCGCAGATGGATAACGGGAATCCACACAATGGCGATAAAATGTTTTCGGGTCCATTGCTTCCAGATCCGGATGATGCTTGCGCATATGCTCCACATAGGTCTGGTAATCAGGCACGCCGACCATCAAACGGAAACTTTGCTGCAAACGTTGCCACAAGGTCGCAATCCGCGACCAGTTTTTCGGATTCAGGATTAAATCCTTTTGTGACATCACGGTCATTTTTATGATTTTATAAATCATCGTTTTCCCACTTTTGGCAAACTTCAGATTCATCATCTTCTCCTTAATGACCTTTCGCTGGTTGAATCTCTTCAGGATCGCGATAAATCGCTTCTGCTTCATGCACAGATGGCTCAGGATTTGCCAATGCTCGACGGATAACGCGAATTGCAGCAAACAACATGACAAAGGCTACAATCATAAAGAAAGCACAGAGCGCAGCATTAATCTGGTTTGACATCGCCACAGTCTGCATCTCTGCCACTGTTTTCGCTGGCGCCAGGATTTCATTATTGGCAATGGCCGTATTGAAACGATCAGCTTGCGCAAGGAAACCAATCTTTGGATTTTCATGGAAAATCTTCTGCCAGCCCGCTGTCATGGAAGTAATGAACAGAAACACTGTCGGGATAATCGTGACCCAGACATATTTCTGTTTTTTCATCTTGAACAGAATGACAGTACCGAGAATGAGCGCCATCGCAGCCAAAATCTGGTTACCAATACCAAACAGCGGCCATAAGCTGTTAATCCCACCGAGTGGATCGACTACGCCCTGATAGACGAAGAAGCCCCAGCCTGCCACTGCAACCGCAGTACCCAACAGGTTTCCGAAGAAATTATGCGATTGTTTCACCGCAGGAATCACAATACCCACAGTATCCTGCACCATGAAACGACAGGCACGAGTACCGGCATCAACAGCAGTCAGAATAAACAATGCTTCAAACAGAATCGCAAAGTGATACCAGAACGCCATCATTTCACGACTATTAAAAATTTCGGTGATGATATGTGCCATACCGATTGCAAAGGTTGGCGCACCACCAGTACGCGATAGAATCGAGTTTTCACCCACTTCCTGTGCCAGTAAAGTCAAGGCTTCAGGCGTTACAACAAAACCAAGGGTGCGCACTGCTTCTGCTGCGCTTTCTGCGGTAGTACCGAGCAAGGCTGCTGGTGAGTTAATCGCAAAATAAATTCCTGGATCCAGAATTGCAGCACAGATCAAGGCCATGATCGCCACAAAAGATTCCATCAACATACCGCCATAACCGATCATACGGATATCGCGTTCGTTGTTGACCAGTTTCGGTGTAGTCCCCGAAGACACCAAGGCATGGAAACCGGAAATCGCACCACAGGCAATGGTAATAAACAGGAATGGGAACATGGAACCTGCGAATACAGGACCAGTACCATCCACGAATTTGGTAATCGCTGGCAGTTTCATTTCAGGCATGACAAACAGGATACCAACGGCCAAACCTGCAATCACGCCAATTTTCAGGAAGGTCGACAGATAATCACGTGGTGCAAGCAATAGCCAGACTGGCAGTACCGACGCAATGAATCCATAAATGATCAGCGCCCAAGTCAGCTCAGTGCCAGAAAGCGTAAAGAACGGACCCCAATATGGATGTTGTGCGATGTTTTCACCGTAGATAATGCCCAGCATCATCAACACGAAACCGATAATCGAGACTTCAGCAATTTTACCCGGACGGATAAAACGCATATAGATGCCCATAAAGATCGCAATCGGAATGGTCGCTGCGATACTGAATACACCCCAAGGACTGTTGGTCAGCGCTTTCACCACTACCAGAGCCAGTACCGCCAGAATGATGATCATCACGCCCAAGGCACCAAGCATCACGATAATACCGGCAAAGGTTCCGAGTTCCTGCTTGGCCATCTCACCGAGTGAACGACCATCACGACGGGTGGAAATAAATAGCACCAGAAAATCTTGGACTGCACCCGCAAGCACCACCCCGACTAACAGCCAGATCGTCCCGGGTAAATAGCCCATTTGCGCTGCCAGGATCGGACCCACCAGCGGGCCTGCACCGGCAATCGCTGCAAAGTGATGGCCAAACAGAACGCTTCTATTGGTCGGCACATAGTCCAGACCATCGGCCAGACGATGCGCAGGCGTTAAACGGCGTTCATTCAGCTCAAATACTTTGGTGGCGATAAACAAACTGTAGAAACGGTAAGCAATGCTATAAACACAGGCGGCGGCAAGTACTAGCCAGACTGCATTGACATGCTCACCCCGACTCAGTGCCAGAACTCCAAAAGAGACTGCACCCACAATGGCGACCAAAAGCCAAATCATTTTCGAAGTCAGCGTCGACTTCTTTTGTAAAGTTTCCATTCAATCCCTCATATTGTGATGCATACAAATCAGCGTGATTGTTGTTGTTCGAGGTACTGCTGTTTTCCCTTGCGACTTTACGCCTGTTCTTTTGCTTTTCCTCTAAGACTTTGGCATAAAAAAAGGGATGATTTAAATCATCCCTCTCGATAATAGTCTATTTTCAAACCATTATGCACGTTCTAAATAGTCACCAGTACGGGTGTCTACACGAACGCTTTCTTCTTGCTGTACGAATAATGGAACACGTACCACAGCACCTGTTTCAAGTTTCGCCGGCTTACCGCCACCGCCAGAAGTATCACCACGAACACCTGGATCAGTTTCAACGATTTTAAGTACTACGAAGTTCGGTGGAGTTACGTTTAAAGGCACGCCATTGAACAACATGATGGTACATTTTTCATTTGAATCGTCTTTTAACCATTTTGCAGCATCGCTCATCGCTGTTTTATCAGCTGCAATCTGTTCAAAAGTAACAGGATCCATGAAGTTCCACATTTCGCCATCGTTGTACAAGTATTCCATTTCTACTTCAACGATATCAGCCGCTTCTAGGTTCTCGCCTGATTTGAAAGTTTTTTCCAGAACTTTACCTGATTTAAGGTTACGTAATTTTACGCGGTTAAAAGCTTGGCCTTTACCTGGTTTTACGTATTCGTTTTCCATGATTGAACATGGGTTACCATCAAGCATAACCTTAAGGCCTGACTTGAAATCATTCGTAGAATAATAGGCCATGACTGGCGCACTCCAAACTTACTAACTTTAATCTATTGATGCTATGGGCTGTTGCGATGTCATTTAGCAAGTCTGACACGAACATTGAGTTGCCACATGCACATTCATTTGATGTTGCGTATTCTAAATGAGCAATACACTTTGCCGCAATGAAAAAATCCGCTTTCACCCGCTCAGGCTGTTTAAGTTACAATCAGACATGAAAATCCTTTGTTTATTCATGTCTTGCTCAACGTTAAAATAGCATCAGGCTAGCACGAAGATCAGCATAGCTTAATCGCTCTTTATTTTACAGCGCAGTGGATTATTGCGCTTGCGCACAAACTGTTAAACTGCGTCCATCAGGCTTAGTCCTCTCACTTATTATTGTTAATCTTCCGGCATGACAAACTATTTATATCAAGAACAAAACTGGCAATCACAGCTCAGCGACCTGATCACCGATCCACGCGAACTGCTTGAAGTGCTGCAACTCGCACCAGAACAGCTTCTCTCAGGTGCCATCTTGGCGTCTGAACAGTTTAAACTGCGCGTACCACGTGCTTTTGTAGGCAAAATTCAGGAAGGAAACCCTTTAGATCCGCTGCTTTTACAAGTGCTACCCCATCATCTGGAACTGGAAGAACATCCAGGATTTGTCACCGATCCCTTGGGCGAAGAACAGGCCAATCAGCAACCCGGCGTACTGCACAAATATAAATCCCGTTTCTTGCTGACCTTGACTGGTGCCTGTGCCGTGCATTGCCGTTATTGTTTCCGCCGACATTTCCCCTATCAGGAAAATCTACCTAAAAACGAAGACTGGATAAATATCAAGCAATATCTGGAAAGCCAGCCTGATATTAATGAAGTAATTCTGAGCGGCGGTGATCCACTGACCTTATCGAACCGGAAATTAAAAATCTGGATTGAACGACTAGAATCAGTACCACATCTCAAATTCTTAAGAATACATTCACGAGTTCCTATTGTGATCCCCAACCGAGTCGACGAAGAGCTACTTAGCATGTTAAAAAACAGTAGGCTACGTATTATTCTGGTGGTACACTCAAACCATGCATCGGAGCTGGATGACTTCACTTGCAAGCGTTTAAACCAACTGGTTCAACAGCAGATTACCGTTTTGAATCAAGCAGTTTTATTAAACGGGGTGAATGATTCTGCTCAGGTTTTAGTGGATTTGAGCTATCGCTTGTTTGATGCCGGGGTCATGCCTTATTATTTACATGTACTTGATAAAGTAAAAGGTGCGCATCATTTTGATTTGGCACCTGACCATATTAATGAGATTTATACAGAAGTTTTAGCGAACCTGCCGGGGTATTTGGTTCCTAAGCTGGTTCGAGAAATAGCGGGCGAGAAGAATAAGACACCGCTTTTTGGGGTTTCAACATTTTTGAGTTAAATAATAAAGATGAGCACGCATACTTCAAACATTTTTCAGACACCGACGGAACTTAAACGAGAGCAGTTGAGCTTTTGCCCAACCACTGCCAAGGCTTTGCAGGAATGGGTTGCGGGGATTTCGATTCTACAGCTGGGGAATTCATCCAAATCCCTGTTTAATGCCTTATTGGAAGTTTCCGAGCTGAAATGTACAGAAACCCTGCGCTTTGACCTGATTCAGGTCTTGCATCCCACCCTTGAAAATGTCCTGACCAGTCTGGAAAAACATTTCGTCAATCAGGGACTGATCACTTCCGACCGGAATGACCAGATCATTGAACTGGCCATGCTACTGCGCAGTCATTTTGCCAAAATTTATATCGATATCGTCAAACGCTGTAATCATCAGTTGACCCATCAGAAGTTTTCGCTATTTTCTCTGGGTAAAAAGAAGAGCATTCAAACTGCCCGGATGGTGTCGATTTATTATGCCCTGCAACAACTCAGCCTTCTGTTATATCAACAGCATATGCT
The DNA here is from genome assembly GCF_049284435.1 of Acinetobacter sp. Classification (GTDB taxonomy): domain Bacteria; phylum Pseudomonadota; class Gammaproteobacteria; order Pseudomonadales; family Moraxellaceae; genus Acinetobacter. Next base: position 14,879 of record NZ_JBAPXX010000138.1, read on the forward strand.
GTATAGCACGCCAGGTCTGGGACAATGGCTGGCTGCCCATCAATTGCTTGAATGTGCCATAGACAACAATTTCTATCAAAGCAATATCAATCAGGTATTAGGCACCCAGCATGAAATCCAGAACATTGCGCATGCCTATGCGCAGCTGATTTTACTGGACATCTTCAATACTCATCAGATCCGGCCTGCAGAAATTCAGGGCCTGTATCTATGCAGTTTTGACTGGGCCAAACTGGTACAGATCCTGCCGAAAGAAACCACGCTGTCCCGTTATGTCGTCGATGCCAGCAAAGATCATCCGCCGATTTTTAACACCCATCAAGAGCCACAGTTTCAGCCGAGCTTCTACATTTCCACCCAGAACCTGATGGATCATTTAACGGGCACTCAAAGCAAAAATGCCCAATATCTGTCGCGAAATGAAAAACTGTTCCTGACCCCTGCACTGCATTTTCATATCTACAATCTGCTCTCGAACAATGTCGAGCGCCGTCATGAACGTTATGAATATTCAGCCCAGATCAACATCTGCTTTGGCTTGAGCGTGGCGCATTTTTACCTGTCTAAAGGTAAAAACTTCAACGAAACCCTGGAACTCGATGCCAATTATAATTTCCAGAGCGAAAGCAGTTTTGTCAGCTCGATGGAAAATACGATTCCAAGTGCCTTTAGCAGTATCAAGGCGCTTGATCGTGAAACGAAACAGATTCATAGCGCTGAAGTTCTGGATATTAGTGTCAATGGTTACCGGATTAAATGGACCGGTGTTACGCCTGCCAATTTAAAAACCGGTGAATTTATTCTGGTTCAGGAAAAAACCCAGAGCCAGTGGCGTGGCGGTGTGATTCGCTGGATCAAGCAGTCCACTGACAAGAGCCTGGAAATCGGGCTGGAAATTCTGGCACAAGAACTCTTTCCTTGTGCGGCCTATGCACGCACTGAACGTCATCATGTCAATTATCAACCCGCACTCTTGGTGAAAATGACGCAACTGGATCAGGTTTCGACCAGTCTCATCGTGTCTGGCTCCCAGATGTTTAGGGAAAAACAAACGATTCATTTACGTCTCGGTCAGGAAGAACTCAAAATCTATCTGACCAAAGCACAACTGATTACGCAAAGTTTCATCCGTTTTGATTATGAATTATTGAATGATCAGGAAGAAGAGATGATCGAAAACTTTATCGATCAGCATATGAATGAAAGCAGAAATCATGATTTATGGGAAGCATTGAAGTGAGAAATCCATTATTGTCTAAAAAGTTAAAACGTACTGAAACACGTTTACTGATTATTGATGATAATCAAATTAGATATAACCAAATCCGTGATCTGCTGACCAGCAATGATTATCAGGTGGATGCTGTCCTGCTTGATGATCTGCAATCTTTTGAAAAACAATTAAATTTCAACTGGGATCTGATTATTTTTGGTCGTGCCTACGACCTGAAATATGAACAGGCCTTAAGTCTGGTGCGCCTTTCGCAGCAACCTGATCTTCCGATGATTTTGCTTAAACCCGATGATTACCAGGCTGAACAATATGCGCAATATATCCGTAAAGGGGTATATGACATTCTCAATTTTGACTACCTGGAACGCTTTTATGTGGGACTGGTTCGAGCATTGTCATTTAGCCGTTTGTCACAGTCTCAGCAACATTTAATGACTGAACTGGAAACAGCACAGATTCAAGCACAATCTTTAGTAGATGACAGCAACCGGGCTGTCGCTACCATTCAGGAAGGGATTCATATTCAAGCCAATGCAGACTACCTGAAACTGTTTGGCCTGCAAAATGAAGATGAAATTATTGGGTTACCACTTCTTGATCTTCTTCAGCCTTCAGACTTAAATGATTTCAAAACACGTTTCAAAAAGATTTATCAGGGTCAATTTGATTTAGGTCGAGTTGAGATCGAGTCTTTGAATCCGCATGTGTCAGCATCTAATCCATTAAAACTGGAATTCTTGCCTTCAACTGCTGAAGAAGATGCAGTGCAAATTAGCATTGATACTCAATCACAAACGGTTTCTTCCGAGAAGACTCCTGGAAAACCAAGCGTTTTTCAGTCACTTAAGCGTGAACTCAATAAGCAGTCTGCACCAGTGAACGCCTTAGTCACTTTCTCTTTTAGCGCTTATGATCCGGAGCTTCTGCAGTCTGACTGGACTACTTTTAGTGGGTACTTTAATACAGTCAAAGAGTTCCTCATGGAACAGACCCGACTTCCACTATTTAAACTCGAATATGACGTCATTGTTGGTCTGTTCCAGGCAGATTCTAAAGCAATTCTTGAATCCAAACTGATCAGTTTAAATGCCTTAAGCAAGCCACAACTCATTACAGTAGGACAAAAGTCATTCCCTCTGAATTTACGCCTGGGCTATATCATGCTTGAACAGGGGTTGCAGGATGAAACACATTGCAATATATTGATTGGACAAGCATTCTCTACTCCATTACCTCAAGCAGAAGTGGCATCTGAATTTAAACTCGACATTCCATCTTCATCGAGCAGCCCAAGCTCTTTAGATATGCCGAGTATAGACTTCAGTGTTGCTGACAAACCAATTGCCAGCCCCACAGTTGCGACAATCAGTCCAGCAGTCACCTCGCTTCCGAGCACTACACCTTCTATTTTGAAAACTTTAAGTGAATGTCTGGAACGTGGTGAAATTCATCTGAAATATCAACAGCTTTATGATAAAGAAGATACTGATCTATACACGTATGAAGTGACCAGCGGCTTTATTTTTGAGAATACATGGCAGGATATTTCCCAACTTGTAGAACTTCGTGAAGATGATGAGCTGTCCATTAAACTGGATCGCTGGATTTTGGTAGAATCCAGTAAGCAGCTACATAACTTTATTGTTCAGTATCCAGATGCCCGTTTAATCGTAAACTTAAACCGTGCTGTACTGTTTAAAGATCGCACTTTCCCTGAGTTTATTTCTAAACTGATTACGATCATCCGCAGTAAGCAGCAGCATCCGCTCACCCTACAGTTTTCTGAAGAAGATATCTTGATGAACCAGCAGGATGCCCAGAAATACCTGAGAAATTTACTCGAGCATGGTGCACGAATTTCACTGCGTGACTTTGGTCATTCTATGTATAGCGAGACTTTATTGCGCGAGTTCGATATCAATGCACTGTCCTTGCACACCGAATTGACCCAGATGCTAAACAGTGACACCGGCATTGAGCAACTGCAAGAAAAAATCACCGGCTATAATGATATTAAGCCAGTTAATATTGTGATTCGTGAACTAAATGACATGACCTTGTTTGCCAATGCCTGGAATGTGGACGCCCGCTTTATTGAGGGTAATTATTTCCAGAAAAAACTGGATCATTTGATAGATGTACAAGAGCATTAACTACTTCTACACACCTGTGAATTCAGAAAACGAGATTATCATTTTCTGAATTTCAGGCACAAAAAAACGGGCCTCAAGCCCGTTTTTTTCATTTTGGGTATTAACGTTTAACAGAACGTGACATACCAGCAAAACGTTGTTTGAACTTGTCGATACGACCGCCAGTGTCAACATTCTTTTGCTTACCAGTATAGAATGGGTGGCAAGCTGAACATACGTCTAGATAAAGAGTTTCTTTACCAAGAGCTGAACGAGTTTCGATTACGTTACCACATGAACAAGTAGCAACTAAAGTATCATATTTTGGGTGAATATCGGCGCGCATCGTCGATTACTCCATTAGGTTCAAGAAGGTTTAGCTGTCATCGCTATTGATCACTCTCAACTGAGGAAGCAGGAACAACGTTCATGCAGATCAACACCACAACAGACCATTCTTTTGGCCCACCGAGACGGATACCGTCAGAGCTAAGCACAACAAGTGGGCATTATTATACGTGAAACAAATGCAATATGCGAATTATTCTTCTGCTTCTGCTACTAATTCTGATTCATCCTCTTTGGCCCACAGATTAGCAATAATTCCACACACCATCAGCTGAATCTGATGGAAAATCATGATGGGCAAAACAATCATACCTAATGGCTGACCAATAAATAAAATTTGCGCCATCGGTACACCACTGGCCAGGGTTTTTTTAGAACCACAAAAGAATGCCGTTTTCTGGTCAGCGCGGCTAAAGCCCAGCCAGCGCGGAATATAAAGTGATAACAGCATTACAATGGTAAGCAATACCGAGCAGGCCAGTAATAGCAATGACAGTGTACCCAGGCTAACCTCATTCCAGAGTCCGGCGACTACAGCACTGCTGAAAGCCCCATAAACCACCAGTAGAATCGAGCCTTGATCGAAAATCTTGACGATTTGTGGCACTTTCATCATGTAAGGATAAATCCAGGGACGCAACACCTGCCCAAGAACAAACGGCACCAGTAGCAGCAATGTAATCTGGATAATCGAGGTGGTCGGATCAAAATCATGTTCAGATTGACCAAGAATAAAAAATGCTACCAGGACCGGAGTAATAAACATACCAATGAGATTGGAAAAAGAGGCACTACACACAGCCCCGGCGACGTTACCATGTGCCACTGAGGTAAAGGCGATCGAAGACTGCACCGTAGAGGGCAGGAAACACATAAACAGGAAGCCCCAATACAGCTCCTGCCCGAGCATCGGCAATAAAATTGGCTTGGCCAAAAGTCCTAAGATTGGAAACATGACGAAAGTCAGTGCGAACACTAAAGTATGTAATCTCCAGTGCATAATGCCTTCTACAACTGCCTCGCGAGATAATTTGGCACCATGCAAAAAAAACAGGATGGCAATGGCTGCCGTTGTTACCCAGCCAAAGACTTCAGCCGCCTGCCCCGAAACTGGCAATACACTGGCCAGCAACACCATCACAAATAACAGTATCGTAAACCGATCCAATGCCAAGAACTTAAGCATATCCCTATAATCCCTCAGATTTTATTGTTTGATATAAAAATGCCCGGCTATCTTAACAGATGCCGGGCCCATGCTATGCACTCAGATTGATGTAATATTTTCATCTACACATGAATACATTTCATATAATGCTACATAACACTTAGTTGTTACGTGCATCCTGATCCTGCTGGATCAGCTCGATTTTATAACCGTCTGGATCTTCTACAAATGCAATCACAGTCACGCCACCTTTCATCGGGCCGGCTTCACGTACGACGTTACCGCCACGCGCCTTGATCTCTTCACAAGCCTGATAAGCATCATCGACTGCAATCGCAATATGACCATAGGCATTGCCCAGCTCATAGCTGTCTGTATCCCAGTTATGCGTCAGTTCAAGTACGGTGTGATTCTCTTCATCGCCATAACCGACAAAAGCCAAAGTAAAGCGGCCCTCTTCGTAATCACGCTTACGAAGCAAAGTCATGCCAAGTACTTCAGTATAGAACTTGAGAGATTGTTCTAGATTGCCGACACGTAACATGGTATGCAGCATGCGCATATTAATCATCCTTCTGTACAGATTGTTGTTGGTGTTCACCGAGCAATTTTGCCACCCAAACCACCAGAATCAGAATGGGAATTCCAATTAAAGTGGTCATGAGGAAGAACTTCGGATAACCGATATTAGTCACTATAGTACCCGAATATCCGCCTAAAATCTTAGGGGTCAGGGTCATTAAAGAGCTGAAAATTGCATATTGAACCGCAGTAAATGACACACTGGTCAAGCTCGACAAGAAGGCAATAAACGCGGCACCAGCCAGCCCAGCCGCCAGGTTATCGACAATAATCGCAAAATAAAGCCACTTGTCACTATAAGGTTTAATCACCTTGCCACTGACTTCGACCGTATCTGAACTGTTGCTATCCACTACTGCCAAGGGCTGAATATCGACATCCAGATTTTGGGTACTGGTCAACTGATCATTGACCTGATAAACATGCGTTGTTTGCTGAAGTGCCTGATCATCTTGCATCAAGACTGCACTGATAATATGTGCGGGCGACTGAATCAGTTGCTGTGCAGGAATCGCGGCAGTAAATACACCTTCACTTTCCAGTTTTGCCTCAATATTTTGATCATTGATTTGCAGCACCAGCTTTTGATTCGGCTGCAGTGCTTCACCGACATATTGGCCGCGCACCACAAGGGTCTTGTCCTGCTCAATCAGGTTCAGGGTATTGTCACTGGTAATCGGTAAAATCTGTAATTGGGTGCTGTCTTGTGCTGCTGTCAAATAAGGCATGTTGACCTGTACAGGAGCATGAGTCGTAGTATCTGAATGGAGATAAGCTGCGCTGACTTGTAGCTGTTTGGCTGCTGCCAAGACCGTACTCGGGACATTCATTTTCCAATAACCGACTTCATCGGTCTCTACCGAATAGACCTGATCACCCACACTTACTTTAACCGCAGCCAGTTTCTCGCCAGAATTGACCAGTCCAATAAAGATCAGGTTGGTCGAACAGGCCAATATGGCGCCAACAAACATCAGCTTCATGATGTTCATTTTTTGAGCCAACAAGCCACCGAGGAAACCACCGATTAAAGAGAAAATGACTCCATACACTTTGACCGCTTCAGCAATTTGCTCTTTGCTAAAGTTCAGGTCCTGATAGAACACGTTAGAAATCACCCCGGCAATAATATCGGATACGCGATAAAAACCGATCAGCAATAACAAAACCAATGCCAGTTTCAAACCATAACGTTTAAAGAAATCGGCAACCGGATCAACCCAGGTTTCATAGGCCATCTGCTTGTTGACTGCACCCATTTTTACCAGACTGGTGCCAACAGCAAAGGCTACTGCACCCGAGCCAACAAAACGCAAAGCTTCAAAACAGAACAAGGCAAAGGTATCTTGAATGGCAAACTGTTCCGTGACGCTCGCCACCAGATTGCCCGAATAGACATAGCTCAGTACAAAACTGATGACCGCAACAAAAAACACCGCGACCAAACGAAAATAATCACTGCGCACATAATGTTTGCGTACACGGTCAACCTGCGGCTCCCGAATGGACAGTGTGGTGATAATACCGACCAGCATGACGGCAGCCATGGCCAGATAGGTCCATTTCCAGGCATCGTAAATATAATTACCTTTGGCTGTTCCTAAATAGGCTGCCAGAAACAAGGCACCAGCACCGGCCACGATCATCCCGATCCGGTAACCGGCATTATAGGTGGAGGCCAACACGGTCTGCATCTGGGTTTCCGCCAGCTCAATCCGGTAGGCATCGATCACAATATCCTGCGTTGCTGCGGAGAAACCAAGCAGCACTGCACCGAGCGCCATTTGCTGTAAATGTGTTGCACCGAAAGCCGGATCAGAAAAGGCCATAATTGAAATGGCACAGACAATCAGAATCTGCGCAATCAGCAACCATGCACGACGACGTCCCAGAGCCTTGGTCAGAAATGGGACTGGCAGCTCATCAATGAGCGGAGCCCAGACGAATTTAAACGAATAGCCCAATGCGGCCCAGCTAAAGAAAGTTACTGCACTTTTGCTGATTCCGGCCTCACCTAACCATAAAGACAGACTGGAAAAAATCAGAAGAATCGGCACACCAGCCGAAAATCCCAAGAACAGCATGATCAATGCACGTCGATCTAAAAATGCTGTAAATGCGGATTTCCAACCCGTCGTTTGTGTTGTCATTGCTTTATTATTTTCCGCAGAAAAACCAATTGCTGCTATTCAATCCTGTAATAGCGTATCTTTCAACAAGATTTATATATTTATCACATTTCCGGTTTTTTATTTTCTGGCAAAAGCGACATGTTGGCTTGAATTTTTCAAGTAAATCTGTATACCTTAACTCTTATCAACGTAATATTTCGTTTTGGATTTTCAACAGTGACCCAGAGACTCGATCAAATTAATTCTTTTATTGCCAGCAACACCAGCACAACTCCACAAAAAATCCGCTCAGATTTACTTATCTCTGCATTTGAACAAAGCGAAATTAAAAATACTCTGGACCATACCCGGTTAATATCCACCCAGCTGACGCACATTCCAAACCTAGAAAAAATTCCTGCGTCAACCAAACGGATCAAGCCCCTGAATAACTTTCTGGGCCAAGATCGCGCACGCGCCTCAGTTGAGGCCGGGATTGCCCTGCCTTATTCCGGTTATAACATTTTTGCTGTTGGTACCGCAGGACTCGGAAAACGCACCATGGTGAAGCGTTTGCTGCAGCAGCACGCCAAAACTATGGAAACCCCTAATGACTGGGTGTACGTCAATAACTTTCAGAACCAGCGTCAGCCGATTGCACTAGAACTGCTCCCGGGTCAAGGTCCAAAATTCCAAGCCATGTTGAATCAAAGCTGGCAAACGATTCTAAAACAGCTTGAGCGCCGTTTTACTGCAGAGACCTATCACAACCGCATTGAAATGATTCGCCAGGAAACGGGGGATGAGCAGCAGCAGGCGCTAATCGAACTGACCAAAGAAGGCGCAGAACTGGATCTGAAGCTGATCTCGCGACATGATGAGCACTGTTTTGTACCTGTACATCTGATTGATGACAAATTACAGGAAATGTCTCAGGAAGATCTGAATGCCTTAAGCAACAAAGATCGTGCCGAACTCGCGTCCAATATGCGCTATATGGACAAGAAACTGGAACGTCTGGGTTTGCATCTGGGTGATCTGGAAGATGATGCACGTGATCGCGTACAGATCCTGAACCGCGATATCGCCAAGCAGGTGGTCTTACCGCGAGTCGAACAGATTCTGGCGAAATTCAAACATGTGGAAGGTCTTGAACATTACCTAAAATACTATGCCGAAGACATCATCAACAATGTCGAAATTGTGCTGGAACAGGAAGAAGATGATTTCACTCCAGCACTGTTTAGTCGCGTTCCGGCACGTTATCAGGCAAATGTGATCATCACACACAAGCCGAACAGTGGCGCACCGGTGATCTTTGAAGATTTTCCAACGCATTACAATTTATTGGGGCATGTGGAACAACTGACCCAAAATGGTACGATTACCACGGACTTTACTTTGATTCGTCCGGGTAGCTTACACAAGGCCAATGGCGGCTTCCTGATGCTGGAAGCGGAACAATTGCTGGAACAGCCGTATGCATGGCAAGGCTTGAAGCGCGCGCTTAAATCGGGGCATTTAAAACTGTCTTCGCTTGAGCATATGATCACGCTGACCGGCAGCATTTCAATTGAACCTGCTTCGATTCCATTGAATATCAAGGTGGTCTTGCTGGCGGAACCTGAAATTTATTATGAAATTTTAGAGCTTGAGCCTGAGCTGGGCAGCATCTTTAAAATTCGTGCCGACTTTACCGATACATTACAACGTAATGACGACAACGAGCAGGCCTATATGCAGCTGATTGCCGACTATGTGCAATCTGATAAATTATTGCCTTTTGACCGTTCCGCTTTGGCGGCATTGCTTACAGATTCCAGCCGTCAAGCGGAAGATCAAAGTTCATTGTCATTACATGCACTGACACTGGGCGATTTGATCCGTGAAGCACATCATCATGCCTTTCAGGCCGGTGACAAGATGGTTTCAGAAAAACATATCAATACTGCACTGGATCATCGCAAATATCGTCTCGGTTATTTACGTGAACTGTATTGGCAGGATCTGACTCGTGGTACTCAACTAATCGAAACCCGCGGCCATCGTCTGGGTCAAATCAATGCCCTGTCCGTCATTCACTATGCTGATGTCGAATTTGGTCTGCCTTCACGACTAACTGCTTCGGTGTATCAAGGTGGCGGTGATATTCTGGATATTGAACGCAGTGTGGAACTTGGTGGCTCTTTGCATGCCAAGGGCGTATTACTGATGTCGTCTTTCCTGAAAGCACATTTTGGTCGTGAACAGACCTTGCACTTCTCTGCTGCACTGGCGTTCGAACAAAGTTATGGTCAGGTCGATGGTGACAGTGCCACCGTTGCGGAACTTTCTGCCTTACTGTCTGCCATCAGCCAGTTACCGATTGATCAGTCTTGGGCCATTACCGGTTCCATGAACCAGCTGGGACAAGTACAGCCGGTAGGTGGTGTGAATGCCAAAATTGAAGGTTTCTTTGATGCTTGCAAGTTACAAGGTCTGACCGGAAAACAAGGTGTGATTATCCCGCGTCAAAATATGCAACATCTGATGCTGCGTAAAGATGTCATCATTGCTGTGGAAGAAGGTCAGTTCCATATTCACGCGATTGATACCATTGATCAGGCGCTGGAAATTCTGATGGCGCGTCCTGTTGGTACCTTGGATAAAAAAGGTCGCTATAGCAAAAATTCAATCTATGCCGCAGTGATGGCACAGCTGGATTATTGGCAAGCGATTGAAGATGGTGCCGAACTGGTCGAAGTGCCGAAGAAAAAGAAAAAAAAGAAGAAGAAAAAAGACAAGAAGCAAATCGTCGAGCCACAAACTGAAGTTGCAGCTGATGCCTCGACAGTTGAAAAGCCGGATGCAGCGACAGAGGATTAACTCTGACCTTGACCTAAGCAAAAATAGAGATAAAAAAAGCGCTTCTCAATGAAGCGCTTTTTTACATCTGGACTTAATTCAATACAAAATTAAGCATCAGCTGCCGGGCTGTACTGTTCAACTAAAGGCTTTAATTCACCTTTTTGAAACATGTCGAGCATGATATCACTACCACCGATCAACTCACCATTGATCCAAAGCTGTGGAAATGTCGGCCAGTTGGCGATTTGTGGTAACATCGCACGAATGTCCTGGTTTTCCAGAATGTTTACATAAGCAAACGGACGACCAATTTGACTGAGTGCTTCTACTGCACGTGCAGAAAAACCACATTGTGGAAATTGCGGGGTGCCTTTCATATAAAGAAGTACTGCATGTTTTGCAATTTGGTCACGAATTAACGCTTCGGTATCGCGTGCTTGTTCAGTCATTGATAAATCCTCAACTCATCTGTCTCGCATTATACCCAAATCCAAGCAAAACAGTATGTCTAAAGCAATAATTCCAATTTTATTTACAATTACCCTTTAAATCTGAGCGGGTTTTTGCTTATATAAGTTTTTCTTTCCACCTAACAGTTAAGAGTTAGTCATGAATAATATTACCCTCGCACCGGTACAAACTGATCAGCCCTCTCACTTGATGCCTGTTTTTGGCCGTCAGCCGATCAGCTTTGTCCGAGGACGAGGTGCATATCTTTATACCGAAGATGGTACAGAGTATTTAGATGCATTAACGGGTATTGCCGTATGTGGTTTGGGCCATGCACATCCAGTCATTGCCGAAGCGATTGCTGAACAGGCAGCAACCCTGATTCATACCAGCAACCTGTTTGAAGTGCCTTGGCAAACTGCTGCCGCACAAAAACTGGCTGAAGTTGCAGGCATGGAAGAGGTATTCTTCTCAAACAGTGGTGCAGAATCCAATGAAGGCGCAATCAAAATTGCGCGTAAATTCGGTCATATGCAAGGAATTGCTTCACCAAAAATTATTGTCGCTGACCAGTCTTTCCATGGTCGTACCATGGCCACCTTATCTGCTACAGGCAATAAAAAAGTGCAGGAAGGCTTTGGCCCGCTGGTTGAAGGTTTTATTCGTGTACCTTTTGGTGATATCGAAGCGATTGAAGAAGCTGCTATTAATCACCCGGATATCGTAGCGATTTTGATTGAGCCTATTCAGGGTGAAGGTGGCGTGAATACTGCTCCTCAAGGTTTCAGCTACTTAGAAGAAATCCGCCAAATCTGTAACCAGCACAACTGGTTGATGATGCTGGACGAAGTCCAAACTGGTAATGGCCGTACCGGTAAATACTTTGCTTATCAGCACACCAATATTATTCCGGATGTACTGACCACAGCCAAAGGCTTAGGAAATGGCTTCCCGATTGGTGCGGTGATGACCCAAGGTCGTGGCGTAGGCGTATTAACTGCTGGAAATCACGGTTCTACCTATAGCGGTACAGCACTGGGTTCGCGTGTGGTCTATACCATTCTTGATATTATGCAAAAAGAAAATATCGTCGCGAATGCTGCTGAAAAAGGTGCTTACATCGTTGACCAGCTGCGTAACAAACTGGCAGATCAAAATGTCATCGTACGTGGTTTTGGTCTGATGATCGGGATTGAATTACCAAAAGAATGTGGTGATCTGGTTGCGATTGCACGCGATGAATACAAGATGATTATCAATGTCACTGCAGGCAATGTCGTTCGTCTGTTGCCTACCCTGAATATTACCCAGGAGCAGGCAGACCAGTTGATCGAACGTCTGGTAAAAATGATCAAAGCTTATTTGGCATAAAGCCCTAGCCTAAAAATTAAAAAAGCCGCTCTAAAGCGGCTTTTTTATTATTCTGCATTCTATGATGCGTTTTGTAACATACGTCCGCCAGAGATCTGGCTAAAATATTGTTTCAAGGTATCAAGACAACGAAGAATTTTTGTCGGTTGTTGTTCACGTTTCGGAATAACCGCATACAGTGTAATCGGTGGCAGTCTCCATTCAGGTAGAACTTCAACTAAAGTACCGTTAAGCAAATCCTTTTTAGCATCAAGATATAAAACCTTGGCAATCCCATTACCCTGCAAGCACATCGATTTTGCAACCAAACCATTGTTGGTACTGAAACGGGATTTCAGTTCAAACTCGGCTTTTTCTGCAGTATTCACATGTTGAAAATGACAATACTGATGGTTTTTAAGATGCGTTAAAGGTAAGACCTCATGATTTTTAAGATCATCAGGTCTCGAAATAATGGTGCTTTGATTAATATAACTCGGTGTCGCTACCAGAATTTGCTCAATCTGCATCAATGGCACAACCTGAAGATTATGCTCATCATTTTTCTGTTCAAATCTTAGGGCGATATCAACCCGCCCATCCAACAAATCAACCTCATGATTGTTTGTTTCTAAATGTACTGCCAAGCCGCGATGTGCAGCCATCCAATGAGAAAGTGCAGGAATCACATGATTCGCGCATAATTCTGGCAAAGAAACGATACGCAGCTCACCCACGAGATCATCACGTAACTCATTGATCCGGACTTTACCGCGTTCAGCAGCAGATAACATTTCTTGGCAGCTATGGAAAAAAGCTTGTCCCGCTTCGGTCAGACTTAATTTTCTCGTCGAACGATTTAGAAGTACGACTTCCATATCGTGTTCTAACGAGCGAATTTGTTGACTGACGGCGCTGGTCGTAATCCCTAATTCACGGGCAGCACCGCTAAACGAGTTTTTTTCCACAACGCAAGCAAAGACACCCATTGCTCGAAGTTGATCTAACATAAATTTCCCTCTAAACTTATGAGGTGCTTCATCATTTGATAAAAGCAACTTATTGTATTATACGGCGAAATTTACACTTTGCATTATTTATTTAATTGTTTGGTAAAACTGCAGTAGGATTAATAGGTTTGCCGTCTAAGCGTACCTGAAACTCAAGCATGGTACGGTTTGTACCGGTCGATCCCATTTCTGCAATTTTTTGACCAGCCGTTACATTTTGGCCACTTTTCACATTAAATTTACTGTTATGTGCATAAGCCGTGATATAGCCATTGATATGCTTCACCAATACCAGATTGCCATATTCTTTCAAGCCATCAGCGGCATACACCACCTGCCCGTCTGCTGCTGCAAATACCGGATCACCGACATTGCCACTATAGCGGGTGCCCTTGATATTAGAAGCTAAATTGTATTGCTGAAGAATCGCGCCATTAGATGGTTTTACCCAACCTAAACCTGCTGCCGTAGATACTGGTGTCACAGGTGCAGATGTACTGACGCGTGGTGTGGTTTGTACTGTCGTTGCTGGCGTAACCGGTGCCGGTATAGGCACTGCAATCGTTTGACGCTGGATTGGCGCTGCTTGAGTCACTGCCTGGGTGCTGGTGCTACGGCGCGTAGTATTGGTTTTCAGGCGGATCGATTGTCCGACATAAATCCGGTAAGGCGCACTGATATCATTCATCTCGGCAACACTGATATAGTTCAGTCCATAACGTGCTGCAATTCCACTCAATGTATCGCCTGAACGCACCGTATAGAAATCAGGAGCTGTTGCATAACGCGTTGCATTATTCACCTGGGGTTTGGTAGCACAACCGGTAATTACTCCTGTAGAAATAACAACGGTCGATAAAACGAGGGTTTTAATCAGAGTTGCAGGCGAAGCTACGACACATTTCGGTAACACCAAGAACATTATCTTCCTCTCTAATGCTATACGGTTGCAAAATTTCGTTAAGATTAGCAAAGTTTTACGGCAATATACTTGCAATCGCGAGTTTTTCACAAAGTTATAACACTAAGAACGCATTTTCTGCCAATTGTGTTTGCAAATTCCGCAAACTCTCATAATTGGTGGCATCCATCTGAATCGGGGTAATACTGACATAACCATTGGCGACCGCAGAGAAATCTGAATCAATCTCGTTAAATCCCGGCTTAGGTTCTGCAATTGCTTCTCCTGAGAGTCCAATCCAGAATATCTGACGACCACGTGGGTCTACATGACTCGTCACCGGTTTAGACTGACGGCGGCGACTTTGATACGTCACTTTTTCACCCTGTAATTCAGCTACATCTGGAATATTGATATTAAAAATATGTCGCTCAGGCAGAACAGGCAAACCACGTGCAATAAAATCATGCACCCATTCGGCGGCCAGCTGATAATCCTGAGGCTGTTGATAGCTGCGCACATTCGGCCCACTCAGTGATACGGCAATCGCAGGATGTTTACTTAAACGACCTTCAAAGGCTGCACCGACCGTACCAGAGTACAATACATCATCACCCAGATTCGCGCCGCTATTTATCCCGCTAACGACCAGGTCAAATTCAAAGTCAAACAGCCCATTCATCGCCAAGTAGACACAATCTGCCGGAGTTCCATTGACAGTCCAGACATCTGGAGAAATCTGAATAGGGCGTAAAGGACGATCCAGAGTTAAGGCACTGGAAAAACCGCTGCGTTCACTTTCCGGCGCCACAATCACCACTCGCCCCAAAGGTGTTAAAGCTTGCGCCAAAGCCTGAATACCCGGTGCGAACACCCCATCATCATTTGAAACTAAAATATTCACTGAAAAAATCTCGTTGCGCTAAAAAAGTGACTGGTAAGGACATTTCATTGTATTAGTGGAGGAATTATATATATTTATCGCTCGACATCCATCTTTATAATATGTGGCTCAAGATGATTAAAAAATTCTCTTTATTTGGCGCTTTAACTTTAAGCCTGGCAGCATTTATTTCCCCTTCAGTCGTGGCGAATGATCTAACTACTGCAGAAAACGATACCATCGTGAAAGAAGATATTGCCGCAGCACAGGTCATGGCTGAGGTTTGCCCTACCGTGATTGGTCAAAGTGCAAAATTAAATAGCACCATTCAAGAGTTGATCCAGTCTTATCTTGCAGAATATTCAGATAAAGGCATGAGCTATGCAAAGCTGCAGGCAGACAGCGAATATAAATCGCTACTCGAAGAAGCACGTCAGGGTGCCAAACAAACTGCCGATGACGAGCAAAAAACAGTATGTGAAGAAGTTCTGGACTATCAGGGCTAAGTAATATCATTGTTTAAAATAAGATGATGTTCACATCATCTTATTTTGCTTACAGATTTCTTCATAATTCTACAGCTTCGCTACATTTTCCCACTTTTCAATCGCAAAAATAAGTTTAAGCTAGGCAAATTATTGTTCTAAATCTTCTTTTTGAGTTTTCAATGAAAAATCCATTATTCCAAGCTTTAACATTCTGCGCAATTTCTGCCACGACTCTTTTGGGAACTTCTGCATTTGCAGCCGATGAAAACATTAACGTTACCCCAACTCAGCAAGTGACCAAACAGGAACTGGCAGCCATTTATGTGCTCTCTGAAATCTGCCCAAGCATGGTTAAGGACAAGGCACAATTTAATCAGGGTTATGGCAAGCTGGTGACTGAATATATGCCGGGCCAAAACAACCCGGTTGAACGCTTGAATCAGATGGCAAAACAGAAAGATTTCCGCAATATTCTGGCCGAAGCGCAAGCGGATGCTAAAAAAGCGGGCAAGCAAAAAAATCAGGTGATTTGTGACGAATTAACCACATATCAAAATTAAGCGAGATTTGTGCCGATTACTTACAATACTTTTGAAATAAGACCGGGTTTCCCATAGAAGTCAGCCTAGCTTTGTCCTAAAATGCTAGGCTCTTCGTGCTTACATCAAGATATAGGAACCCACTAGAAATGACCCAAAAAACTGCCCTTGCTGCATTATTATTAGTTCCTAGTTTTAGCTTTGCAGCAACTGTCCTATCTGCACCACCAGAATTGAATAATAAATCCTACGTGCTAATGGACTACGAGACAGGGCAACTTCTCGCTTCAAAAAATGAAAATGAAAAATTAGCCCCTGCTTCAATGACCAAGATGATGACCAGCTACATCATCGAACAAAAACTATTGAGCGGTGAACTCACTGAAGATGAACAAGTGCGCATGAACGAGTCAGCATGGTGTCGCGGCAGTAGCGCGGAATCATGTATGTATGTGCCTTTAAACGGTACAGCGACTGCACTTGAAATGCTTCGTGGGATTATTATTCAATCAGGGAATGATGCATCTAAAGCCATGGCTGAACATATTGCAGGGAACGAGGGTACCTTTGCACATATGATGAACCAGGAAGCTAAACGTATTGGCATGACCAATACCAGCTTCGTGAACTCAACCGGTATGCCGGCTGAAGGCCATTATTCAACTGCCAAAGATATGGCAACGCTGGCACAACACATCATTAAAGACAGTTCTAAATATTATCCGATTTATGCGGAAAAAGAATTTACCTTTAATGGCATCAAGCAAGGTAACCGTAATGCCCTGCTATATACCGACCCGAGTGTAGATGGTTTAAAAACTGGTCACACCGATGAAGCCGGTTATTGTTTGACCACATCTTCAAAACGCGGTCCTACACGTCTGATTTCAGTGATTTTTGGTGCACCAACCATGCAGGAACGTGCGACACAAACACGTGAATTGCTGGCCTGGGGTTATGCAAACTTCGAAACCAAAAATGTTCAACCAGCTAAACAGGTACTTGCCAAAGCCAAAGTCTGGTTCGGTAAGGAAGATGAAGTTCAGATCGGCCTTGCTGAAAACTTTAACGTGACCATGCCGAAAGGTCAGGCCAACGCGATTAAAACCCAGCTGGTGGTTCAGCCTAAACTGACTGCACCTTTACGGCCTGGTCAGGCCGTAGGTAAATACGTAGCGACTCTGGATGGTAAAGTAATTTCAGAAAAACCGTTAGTGGCTTTAAATGCAGTTGAAGAAGCTGGTTTCTTCGCACGTATGCTCGACCACATTAAACAATTCTTCTCAAACTTGTTCTAAGTTTAAATAGACTGTTTTAGTCCCGGACTAAGACCAAAGCACTCATTCAGATGGGTGCTTTTTATTTTATACTATGCACATGATCCTTAAACTTTTAATGAGCAGATCACCATGAGCCAAAACATTCGTTCTTATTTAAACACGACTCCACAAATTGATGAATCGTGTTATATCGATCCGATGGGAATCGTGGTCGGCGATGTGGTCTTGGCTGAAAATGTCTCTGTCTGGCCTTTTGCCGTGATTCGTGGTGATGTTAATTCAATCCGGATTGGTAAAAATTCGAATGTTCAGGATCATGCCATGTTGCATGTCAGTCATAAAAAAGCCGACAAGCCTGAAGGCTCCCCTTTAATTATTGGTGAGGATGTCACCATTGGTCATCATGTAAAGTTACATGGCTGCACCATTGGCAATCGTGTTTTGGTCGGTATTGGTACGATTATTCTGGATGATGTGGTGGTTGAAGATGATGTAATGATTGGTGCAGGCTCACTAGTTCCACCTAATAAAGTGCTGGAAAGTGGTTATTTGTATGTAGGCAGCCCTGTAAAAAAAGTGCGTCCACTCACAGATAAAGAAAAAGCGTTTTTGCCTTATTCAGCACAAAATTATGTGAAGGTTTCCGGGAATTATAAAAATACTTAATTACAGCAAAATACAGTGCTATATGAACTTAAGATATGTATCCTTCATTATACAAATATCAAGGTTGTATAATTAGTAAGTGAAGGGTGTTTTTCTCGTTTAAATGAGCATTGTAAGCCTGTCCCCATTAAAAATTTTCAAAAAATTATTGATATTAACGATAGCC
>NZ_JBAPXX010000139.1:0-1732 GCF_049284435.1 Acinetobacter sp.
CTGCTCAGCTGAACAAATCAGGTAGTCTGTATAGAGGTCTAATAAATCTTTATTCATGCTACGAATTATAAGACTTTTTCAATCGAGTGCGTAACATCAGTTATTTAAATAGCCTAAGCTAATATTTGAAACGACATATAATTAATCTTTAAAAGTATTATTTAACGCAGTTTGAACCGCTTCGACACGTGCCTTGCAGGCTTTATAGGCAGTCATGGATTCTTCCACGATTTTCATCAAGTTATCGATATCCGGTTCTTGCTGAGATTCGAGCAATTCCGCATTCTTTTTCAAGATGTCGTAGCCTTGTTGGAAGCTTAAAGTATCATGAGTCATGAGGAAGTACCTGTATAAGTTGTGCTGAAAAAATGCCGTCGTGCAATTCGACTTCAACCAGATCATTGGGCTGAATCTGGCGAATCGATGCAACCACATGTTCTTGCTGGCGCACGATGGCATAACCCTTGGATAAAACATGTTTAGGATTTTGTAGCAGCGTTTCCCGCATCAGGGCATCGAGCTGTTGATTGATGAGCTGGGTATGCTGCTGGGCCAGACTGGCAGTATTGGCCTTGATCTGTTGCAGACGTTGCAGTGCATCCATAATCTGGTTATTGGCCACACTTTGAATCAGTTTCAAAAATTGATCATTCTGATTTTGATAAGCTTGAATCTGTTGTTGAGATAAACGCTGAATGCGCTGTAGATAATTCAGCACATCCTGGGTCAGTTCAAAGATATGATTGCGAATCCCTGCAATGACTTTACTCGGAGTATCAAAGGAACGATGCGCAATTTCATCCAGAATGGTACGGTCTTTTTCATGCCCGATGCCAACCCAGACCGGTACCGAACGTTTACAGAGCAGGGCAGCCAGATCATAATCATTCAAATAAGCCAGATCATTGACAGCACCACCACCTCGTATAATTACAATCAGATCCGGTGCGGTATTATAAGTCTGAGCCCATTGTTTGAGCGCTTGTGCCAGACTGTACATAATACTTTGCGGGGCGGTATTTCCCTGAAAAGTCGCACTGTAGTAAATAAACTCACACACCTGCGCACTCTGTAGTGCATCGGCATCTTTTTTGAAATCTCCGAGGCCTGCTGCATTTTCGGGAGCAATCACCAGAATTCGGTTCAGGTCAAAAGGGCTAGGCAAGTTTTTATTACGCTGAATTAGTCCTTCAGTCGTCAACCGCTCAACAATCTGCTGATAACGCCGGGCAATATCTCCTAAGGTATAGCCCGAATCAATCTCGACAATATTTAAAGAAAAACCATACTGGGGATCGAAATTGGCTTTGACTTTAATCAGCACTTTCAGATCACGACTCAGCTCAATTCCGCTTTCACGTTCAAACTGCGTGACAATTTTCTGGGCACTAAATTTCCAGATGGTCGCTCGGCAACTGGCAATCACCTGATCACTGTCGGCTTCTTTTTCTGCCAGCTCCAGATAATAATGGCCTGCTTTAATACTTAGATTACGAATCTCGGCTTTGACCCATACCGGTGTATCGAAAGTGAGTTTGACCACTTCCTGAACCGTAGCAAGATATTCCTTGAGGGAGAGTTGAGGATCGTCTGTCATGCCAATAGAAAGTTTAAAATTCAATCAAATATTAAATCAATCCAACGAAGATCACAAATCTAAAAGTGAAGTCATATTTGATTGATGTAATGACAATGCAATGCTATTGAGGTGCATAATTACTTGGTTCAGACT
>NZ_JBAPXX010000140.1:0-47329 GCF_049284435.1 Acinetobacter sp.
ATCTGAACATTGTCCACGCTTTTAGCGGGGGAGATCTCCTTCGCGACAGTCACGTTTGCGAATGCGGAACCCATCGCGAGAATACTGGCTAAAAACACAGATGACATAACTTTCATGATGAACTCCAGCAGAAATTGACTTCATTTCAATACGGTTGAATATTGAAATACTTTTTAAATTGAAACAAACAAGTTGCCTGTAGAACTCCCCCTAGGGTGCAGGAAAGGTTTGGAATTCTACAGGACTTTGCGGAGGTGACTTCTTAAGCCCTAGTCACCAATCCTGATCGACCAATCGAAATCAGTCTTTGAGTTGTGCTGCTTTGGCTTTAACCGTCGCGAGGTTACCGTTTACCGCCTTGGTCATACGTGTACCGTAGTCTGCATCTGCCTTATAGAAGTAAGACAACATGATGTGCTTGGTTTCTGAATCTTTCACTGCACCTAAGTCAGCAGCAAGGTTCATGATCAAGTCATCTTTCTCTTTAGCCGTGTATGAACGGTAAAGCTCACCTGCCTGCTTGAAGTTCTGCTCTTTCACGCCAATTTGCTGTACATGACCAGATAATGGTGTTTGTACCACACGCGCTTTTTCAGTTGCAGCTTTTGGCTCTTTACGGCTTGGCTCATAGTTCACATCCGAGTCACGCTCAGATACATTCATGTAGCCATCCTGATTATTGTTGTTCACATTTACCACTGGACGGTTCACCGGAATTTGCTGGTGATTCGCGCCCAGACGGTACATTTGGGTATCTGAATAAGAGAAGATACGGCCTTGTAACAGACGGTCTTCTGATGGCTCGATGCCCGGAACCAGGTTACCTGGTGCAAATGCAGACTGTTCAGTCTCATTGAAGAAGTTCTTCGGCATACGGTTCAGGGTCAAAGTACCCACTTTAGTTTCTGGAACCAGCTCAGTTGGCCAGATTTTAGTTGGATCTAGCGGATCGAAATCAAACTTGCCCAAGTCTTTAGGATCAATCACTTGGATGTACAGGTCCCATTTTGGGAAATTACCCGCATAGATGTTGTTATAAAGATCATTGGTCAAGTGGTTGAAATCTTTACCTTGCTGCTCAGCCGCTTCTTTCACGTTCAAGCCCTTCACTCCTTGTTTAGAGCGGAAGTTGAATTTCACGTACTTGTATTCGCCTTTGTCGTTATACAGTTTGTAAGCGTGAACACCAAAACCGTCCTGTTCGCGGTAGCTGGTTGGTACACCTTGATTGCCATACACATAAGTCAGCATGTTGGTTGCCCATGGCTGGCTCGACAGGAAGTCAAACACACGGTTAGCATCTTGGACATTCGTCACTGGGCTTGGCTTCATTGCGTGAATGAAGTCCGGGAATTTGATCGCATCACGGATAAAGAATACCGGTGTCTGGTTACCGACTAAGTCCCAGTTCCCTTCTTGAGTATAGAATTTCAACGCAAAGCCGTGTGGGTCACGTAGAGTTTCTGGTGAACCTTTACCATGAATTACGGTAGAGAAACGTAGGAAAACTGGAGTCTTAGTACCTGCTTTGAACAATGAAGCGAGGGTAAGATCAGACAGATCTTTGGTCGCAACGAATTCACCATAAGCACCCGTACCACGTGCATGTACCACGCGCTCAGGAATACGTTCACGACCAAAACGTTGTAATTTTTGTACCAGTTGAACGTCCTGAAGGAGTACTGAACCATTTGGACCTGCAGTGATCGAGTTCTGGTTATCACCGACTGGCGCGCCATTGTCTTTAGTTAAAGGAGCAGCTTGTGCAGCTGTGACAGTTGCAAGCATTGCAACCAGTAATGAACGCTTAAACATTTCTAAATCTCTCAATTTATTACCTTTCCTGCATGAGCTAAGATACGCCAACACAATAAATAGATAAAACAGATTATTTTCATTAATTCAATCGTTTTAATGAATTTATAAAAATTAATCAATTGATTTTCAGATATTTAAAGTTCATAAAAAAAATAGCATCCCATACTGCTCCAGATTTTATTATTGCTACAATCACGTCCATCTATCATTAGCAGTCCATATGTAAAATGCGTGCCTTATTACAAAGAGTTTTAGAAGCTAAAGTCGTGGTCGAGGGTGAAACCACCGGGGAAATTGAAAAAGGAATTCTGGTTTTTCTAGGTTTAGGTAAAGATGACAATCTGGAAAAAGGCAAAAAGCTGATTGATAAGATATTGAAATACCGCTTCTTTGATGATGAACAGGGCAAAATGGGCTGGAACGTTGCCCAGGCCGGCGGTGGTTTATTGCTGGTTTCACAATTTACCTTGATGGCGCAAACCCAAAAAGGTTTACGTCCAGACTTTGGTCCGGCCATGCCGCCTGCCGAGGCTAAAGCACTTTACGAGCAACTGGTGGAATATGCCCAAAGCCAGTTTGAAAATGTACAAACCGGTATTTTTGCCGCTGACATGAAAGTCCATCTGGTCAATGACGGACCAGTGACGTTTAATTTAGAAGTTGAATAACGACATTATTCGTCACATTAAAAAAGCCCTCTAATGAGGGCTTTTTCTTTTAAAAAATCTTTCATCCTTTTACCCCCTCTTTGTGTTTCTCCCAAAGGGAGAAAGAAAAGATTGGATGAAAGATTTTTAACTTATTTACCAGTTTTCTCTTTAATAAACTGGCGTACCATTTTCACTTTTTCTTTGACTGGCTTTGGCAGTTTTGGTGGAATCATTTTCGCTACCTGATTAAACCAGACCAGCAGGCCAAAGTCGCCTTCCATTTTGATCGTGCCGCTTTGCATCCCGGTCATAAATGCCGTCGGGTCACCTTTGACCAAGGTCTTCACGCCCTGCTCACTGTCAGCAAACTGCAACACAAAATCAGCTTTTTCAGCATCACCCGAAACCGTATCGATATGACCGTTATCCACAATAATCTGACGTGCCATACCTTCATCCGTACCAATCTGGATACGGAATTGACGTCCATGTACCAGTTCAATGAATTTTGGGCTGGTACGTGCCAACTGCTTCATACGTAAAGCTAAACCTGCGACCAGTAAGTCCAGCGGATCTGTACTCATATCGACGAGAGGAAGTTTTAACACAGGAATGGACGACAGTTTCATGGAGGATGCCTATTCTAATTGTACGAAAATTGACAAATATCCTAGCATAGTTCTGGGCTAGGTGGATTATGCAGTTTGTATCATATTTCCAAACTGAAAAATGCACCCGTGGGTGCATTTTTTTCATTGCAACTTGTAGAATTAACGGCTTGAAAGCTGCTGCTGGTCGTCTTCATAAACTGGCGTATGTTCGATACAACGGCGTTTTGCCAAAGCACGCTCAGCACGACGATCTTCACGCAACAACAGGCAAGTCACGACCATCATGACCGCAGTTAACGCGCTCAGATAACTATACGTCATTGGTAACTCAAACCAAGTTTGAGTTCCTACACGAATCACCTCGATCAGGCCCCATACCAGCATCCCGGCCGCCATAAAGCTTAACCAGCGACGATAAGGCGAGAAGAACACAGCAAGCACAGCTACAGCGACTAAACTGAAGCCCACAATCGTTGCTAAATTCGCTGTTACCATATAACCCCCTCCATCCAGATAGATAGTTTCCGCTTGATATTGCAACGCTTCTATCTATTGAATTTCGTTAAATCAATAAAATGGAATCTGTTGATTTGTATCTCTATGCCTGCATTATGCTGAGTTTTTTGCATAAAAAAAGTCCTGTCACCCAGCCTAACGACATACTTTGTCGCGATATTATATTGTCATTACATTTTTTGCTTTTCACATTTTTGTGGATCAATGACTGCGCCAATGTTGGCGTGTCATTACAAAATTATCAGTAGTTTTTTTAAGTGAAAAAATTATTTTTCCGTTTAAGATGATCGATGTTTTTATAGCCATATTTCAGCTATTCCTTATATAACTCACATCATAAGCAATAAAAAACGCGACCTCTGGGTCGCGTTTAAAATCAATCAAAGCCTGTACTCATGCACGGTTCAGGTCTTTATCATGGACACCGAGCAGATACAGCACACCGTCCAGACCGACGCTAGAAATCGCCTGATTGGCATTTTGACGTACCAAAGGTTTGGCACGGAAAGCCACACCGAGTCCTGCAATGGATAACATGGGCAAGTCATTGGCGCCATCACCGACCGCGATGGTTTGTTCCAGGGAAATTCCCATCTCTTGGGCGATTTCACCGAGCAAGAGTGCTTTGCGTGCGCCATCGACGATATGACCTTTGACTTCACCGGTAACCACACCATCCTGCACATCAAGCGCATTGGCATGCACTTCATCAATATCCAGTTTAGTTTGCAGATATTCCGCAAAATACTGAAAACCACCTGAAAGAATTGCAGTACGGTAACCTAGTGCTTTTAAAGTCGAAATCAGGCGTTCAGCCCCTTCGGTAATGGTAAGGCGCTCGGCAATTTTCGGAAGTACCGATGCGTCCATGCCTTTTAACAAGGCGACCCGGGCACGGAAGCTTTGCTGGAAGTCCAGCTCGCCTTGCATGGCACGTTCGGTAATTTCTGCAACCTGCTCACCAACACCGGCTTCAATTGCGAGTTCGTCAATAACTTCCTGCTCGATCAGGGTCGAGTCCATATCGAAGCAAACCAGACGGCGGTTACGGCGATAGGCATTATCTTCCTGTACAGCAACATCGACATTCAGTTCATTCGATAGGCTGAGACAGGCCGCACGCATGGCAGCAGCATCCAGCATCTGTCCGCTTAAACCGAACTGGACACAGGCACGTTTTGGACCGGCACTCTGACCATCTAAAGCTGGACGGCCAGACAAACGGGTCACCGTTTCAATATTAAAACCCTGACCCGACACAATCTGGGTCACGGCTTGCAGATGAGAGGCATTTAATTCAGGAGCCAATGCCGTTACGATATAACGTGTGCGTCCACCCTCTTTGACCCACTGATCATATTCAGTCGCAGAGATCGGTTTAAAGCGCACAGTTAACCCGATATCATGTGCTAGAATCAGGATCTCCTTCATGGCTAATGCTGTCGCTGTCTGGTCTTCAGAGGCTACAACAATACCTAAGGTTAACTGATTATGAATAACCGCTTGCCCTACATCTAAAATTTGTAGGGAATGGGCGGACAAAACCTGCATTAATCGTGTAAATTGATTAGGCTGGTCAGGTCCTAAGAATGATATAAGAATGATTTCTCGCATGAATTGACTCGGGTCTGAGCTACAACTATTGTTAGAATCATAATCGAAATTGAACAGAATTGCCTTGGAAGTTTACGTTGAATGCGCCTAGACAAGGGCTATTTGCTAGCCTATTGATTGTAAGTTTTGCTCTGCATACCTTTTTACTGGTATTGGCAACCACTCACCAACTGAATGAAAACCGTGCCAATCAGGGACAGCTGATCACCAGTCAACTGGTGACAGACAGCTTGTCTGAGCTTGAACCGCCCAACCGCGTTTCTCTGGCGTTGCTGGCAAATCGTTATGCCACCAATCCAAGTGTAGCTTCGATTCGGATCCTAGATGCGAAAGCTCAGGTTTTAGCCACTGGCGGACTGACCAAAACTCGCGAGGGTGAAGTTTTTGTCCGTGATGCGCTGCAAAACGAGAAAAAAGTCGGTGTGATTGAAATCACCCTGATTGAGCCAAGTATTGGTGAAATTTTGCGGACACAATGGCTGGCAATTCTGTTCTCTTTCATCATTCATGGTCTGCTCTGGGTCGTTTATCGTGCAGTAGCACGTCCAAGCCGCACCGAATATCTGGCGCGCATCAATAACGAATCGCGGCTGAAATTCGAGATTCAGACCCTGACTCAGGCATTGGAGCAGGAAAAGCATAATGCGGCACTGGCAATTACCCAGGCTCAACAGGCAGTGAAAAACAAAGAAAAAGAACATAAACCGGCGGTACTGGAGAGCGATAGCCTGAGCTTAAACATCCAGTTCTACGATCCAAAACAGTTACTGGATAGCGTGAATAAAACCGTTTCGGTGCCTTATTTCAATCTCTGTCAGATTTTTCTGAATAAAGCCACTGAACTCTGTGTGCAACGCTATAAGTTGAATAGTTCTGATATTTGTACCGTACATAAATTTGATGAAAAAGGTGCCACAATCAGTATCGCGGCAGACAAACCGAATGCCCTGGCTTGCCTGACCATGATCAGTGCCGTGTTCCAGCTGCTTTCGGAAGTGCTGTATAAACGCTATCGTGAAGAAAAACGTTTTGTGCTACAAACCCGTAGTGCGATTGCCTCTAAAGTCGAGGAGATGCAGCTCAGCTCGGTACAGGCCTCTGAGCGTCTGACTCAGCATCTGGTCGCGAAAGAAAGTGCCTTACATGTACCGAATACCTTACTGAAAGATGTAAGCGACCACTTCCAGCTGGTGAGCATGCCGAATCCAACCAATGTCCTGACCCGTCATGCTTTTGTGGTGAATGGGATGGATGCTGAAAGCGCCGAGCTGGCACAGACTTTTAGAACCGAAATTTTAAAATCCAAACAGTCCAAAGCCTCATAAATAGCCCTGAATGTTGCAATTAAAAAAGCCGGATCCAATATCCGGCTTTTTTATGGGTACAAAACAAATACGCCAACGTGTCTTGGACTACCCTTTAAATTTTTAACTGTTTTTGTTCCAGCAGATATTGCTGGGCATTATAAGGCTGGGCCGGATCCTGACAGGGAACTTTATGCCACTGACCATTGGCATCTAATTCCCATGCATTGTGACAATCTTTTAAATAGCTGATCAGGCCATCTTTATAAATCCGTTTTTTCAGCTCTGGATCCAGCACCGGGAAACAGGTTTCGACCCTGGAAAACAGGTTGCGCCCCATCCAGTCGGCACTGGCACAATACAGTTTCTTGGCGCCACCATGCTCAAAATAATAGACCCGGGTATGTTCCAGGAAACGCCCTACGATTGAACGTACCTGAATATTTTCTGACATGCTGGTGACTTGTGGAATCAGGCAGCAGATTGAACGCACAATGAGGTCAATTTTCACCCCGGCCTGCGAAGCCTGATACAGGGCAGCAATTAATTGCGGTTCGGTAAGCGCATTCACTTTGATGATGATATGGGCGGCTTTGCCAGCCAGAGCAAATGCCTTTTCCTGGTCAATCAGTTTCAGCAGTTCGCTATGCAGGGTAAACGGCGCATGCAGCAAGGCTTTCAGTTTGGCCATTTTCCCCATACCGGTCAGTTCCTGGAACATGCGGTGCACATCTTCACAGATATCCGGCTGTGTGGTCATCAGGCCATAATCGGTGTACATGCGGGCATTACCGGCATGATAGTTTCCGGTACCTAGATGCGCATAACGCAGTAATTCCTGATTTTCACGCCGGACGATCAGAATCATTTTGGCATGGGTTTTATAACCGACGATGCCATACACCACCACTGCCCCGGCTTCTTGCAGGATATTGGCCACCATAATATTGGATTCTTCATCGAAACGTGCCCGCAATTCAATCACGGCCGTGACTTCCTTGCCATTCCGTGCGGCTTCTGCCAGCACCTGAACAATTTCCGAGTCTGGACCACTACGGTACAGCGTCTGCTTGATCGCCAGCACCGCCGGGTCCTTGGCCGCTTCGCGCAGTAAAGTAATCACCGGCTGGAATGAATCAAAAGGATGATGCAGCAGCACATCCTGCGCCTTCAAAATTTCAAAAATACTTTTCTGTTTGCGGAAATTTTTTGGAATGACCGGACTGAAATGCGGATACTTTAGTTCCGGACGCTCAAAGCTGGTACTCAGGCGGGACAAATTAATCGGTCCATCAATCCGGTACAGCTCCTGCTCGGTCAGATCAAATTCATCCAGCAAATAGTCAATGATGTTTTGTGGAGAGTCATTTTCAATTTCCAGACGTACCGCACGACCAAAGCGGCGCGAACACAGTTCGTCTTTTAAAGCCACCGCCAGATCATCAACATCTTCCGACAGTACCAGATCTGCATTGCGGGTGACCCGAAAGGCATAACATCCGGTCGCTTTCATGCCCGGGAACAAATCACTGATATGTTGCTGGATGATCGCGGTCAGAAAAATCTGGGTGGTATTGTTTCCAGTGACGTCTTCCGGAATTTTAATCAGGCACGGTAAGGAACGTGGTGCCGGCACAATTGCCATCTCGATTTCACGGCCAAAGGCATCTTTACCTTCTAAGCTGATAATAAAGTTCAGACTTTTATTCACCAAACGTGGAAAAGGATGTGAAGGATCCAGACTGATCGGGGTCAGTACCGGTTGCACTTCTTTGGCAAAAAAGGCTGCAATCCAGGCCTTGTGTTTCTCCAGAAGATCTTGGTATTGAAGAAACTGTATCCCCTGCGCCTGAAGTTCAGGCAAAATCGCATGATTCAGCACCTCATACTGTTTGTTAACTGTGGCATGAATGGACTGGGACAGTTCTTGTAGAATCAGCTCGGTGGGTACAGCATCAGGCGTCCGGGTAGTCGCATTCAGGTCTTGCTGTTTCATCAGCCCGGCAATCCTGATTTCAAAGAACTCATCCAAGTTACGGGAAAAAATAATCAGGAAGTTTAAGCGCTCTAAAATCGGTAAATTCGGATCGAGTGCTTGTGCCAAGACACGACGCTGAAATTCAAATAAGGAAAGTTCCCGATTAAAATACGTCGCTGACGAATGCTGAAATTGTTCCATGCCCTCTCAATGCTGTTGATTACAGTCTGTTGTTTCACATCATTGAGGGGCGATCTTAGGCAGACTTCATGACACTTATGTTACAAATCTCGATAAATCCATATAAATTAATATTCTAACTTTTTCACATTATAAAAAATCATGCTCTAGCTTGTTGTGTGCTGTCCTCAAACTGCAATTAGGTGTCCATTTTTTTAGTTTGTCTGGCAGCCCAGTAGGTGGCTAAAGCTGGTCCTGAAATATTATGCCACAGACTGAAAATGGCGCTTGGTAAAGCGGTAAGTGGTGATGCGGCAAAATGGGTTGCCGCCAAAGCCACCCCCAGACCAGAGTTCTGCATCCCCACTTCAATGGATACTGCACGACAGTCTATTTCTGCCAAGTGAAATATACGGCTGGCCCAATAACCCAGTAAATAGCCCATACCATTGTGTAAGGCCACGATCCCTAAAATCATTAACCCGGACTCCAGAATCTGGGCTTTGCTGCCGGCAATAATCGCTGCGACAATTGCCACAATTGCAATCACAGAAATCAACGGCATCACCTGAATATAGGCCGTGACTTTTTGCTTGAGTATCGCCCGTACGATTAAGCCCATAACAATCGGAAATAATACTACCTGTAAAATCGACACCAGCATCGACCAGGCATTGATCTCAATCCACTGACTGGCCAACACATAGAAAATGGCCGGAGTTAGAATAGGAGCCAGTAACGTAGAAACTGAAGTACAGGCAACAGACAAGGCGGTATTGCCCTTGGCCATATAGGTAATCACATTGGATGCAGTTCCGCCCGGGCAGCAACCCACCAATATCACCCCGATCGCAATCTCCGGTGGTAGCTGAAACAGCTTGCACAGCAGATAAGCCAAGCCAGGCATTGCCACAAATTGGGCAACCACGCCAATCGCTACTGCTTTCGGACTTTGTAGGACACTTTTAAAATCTCCCACGGTCATGGTCATGCCCATGCCAAACATAATGATGCCCAACATCCACGGAATATAAGCCCGTAACCAGACAAAAGCTTCAGGGATCATCAAGGCAATGCCGGAAAAAAGCAGCACCCATAAAGCAAAGGTTTTTTGGACAAATTGGCTAAACTGGAGCAAGGCTGACATGGGTTTCATCCAGGTGACATTAAGGGAGAAAAAGTAAGATAAAACAGGCACCCGTTGATGCCTGACGTTGTAGATTTAAATACACAGAAAATAGAGGGATATTTAAATTCTATCCCTATCCAGCTTTTTAAGCAGCTTGAACAATGTCTTTCACATAGATACGTTTTACGCCATGCGACAGCATATCCTGCCAGGCATGTTGCAAGGAACCATTCAGGTCAATGCCCTTGGTGGCATCGGCAATCACATAAGTTTTAAAGCCCAGTTTGCAGGCATCGATTGCAGTCCAGGCCACACAAAAGTCCGTAGCAATACCGACCACAAATACGGTATCAATCCCACGTTCACGCAGATAACCAGCAAGACCGGTGGTGGTTTTCTGGTCCGCTTCCATAAAGGCCGAGTAACTGTCGATCTGGGAATGAAAACCCTTACGAATGATGAGTTGTGCTTGTGGTAAATTTAAATCCGGATGCAGTTTGGCATCGAGTGTCCCTTGCACACAATGCTTTGGCCATAAGACCTGAGTGCCATAATCCAGCTGAATGCTGTCATAGGCTGCTTTGCCGGGATGGTTGTCTGCAAAAGAGATATGATTATCAGGATGCCAGTCTTGGGTCAGGATAATATGCTTGAAATGCTGTCCCAATAAATTGATATTTGGAATAATCTGGTCAGCATTGGCTACAGCCAGATTGCCCCCCGGGGTAAATCCTCTTTGTACGTCTACGACCAGTAAAGCAACATTATTCTGCATCTGTTTTCATCCATTGAAATCTAGATTTATGCCAAGCATAGCGCAAAATACCCCAGGATTTTTAGCCTTG
The DNA here is from genome assembly GCF_049284435.1 of Acinetobacter sp. Taxonomy (GTDB): domain Bacteria; phylum Pseudomonadota; class Gammaproteobacteria; order Pseudomonadales; family Moraxellaceae; genus Acinetobacter. Next base: position 10,646 of record NZ_JBAPXX010000140.1, read on the forward strand.
CTGCTAAAAATGGTATGACTGTGTATTCTCAGCATGCGCATATGAGCAGATCAATAGATTCATTATTTTTGACAAAAAAAAGGATGAGTTCCGCGTTTGTATCACGCTAGATCTCTGCAAAAAAAAATAAGTTTTAAGATAAAGTGATGAGTCTTTTTAATAATAAAACAGTGTATTTAATTCTTAAATTCTGAAAATAAAAAAGCCTGCAAAAGCAGGCTTTTTTTAAATCTTTGAACATTACACTTTAGTGCGGTTCACTAAAAACAGCATACATAATGCAGAGATAATGATACATGGGATCGCAGCGGTAATGACCCCAGCAGCACCAAAACCTGCCGTCAGTAACTGACCGGCAATGACTGGACCCAGCATGGCACCGATACGGCCAACTGCAGACGCAACACCAACACCAGTACCACGCACTTCTGTCGAATAAACGATACTACCGAAGGCATACAGTACACCCTGACAGCCAATCACGAAGGCACCGGCCAATGCGGCTGCCATATACATCTGGTTCAGCGAGCTTGCACCATTCAGCGCCAGTAGACCTGCCAGAATACCCCCGTACATCAACAGGATCACATAGGCTTTCTTCCAGCGGTCGGTCAGCATACCCAAAATAATCGTACCAATCGTCGCTGTAACCATGAAGTAGAACTGTGCGGTTGAACCATCCTTACGGGTAAAGCCGAGTTCCATAAATAATGATGGCAGCCAGCTCAACATGATGTAAACCACCATCAAGGTAAAGAAGTAGCTCACCCAGATACACAGCGTACGTAACAGGTTGTCGGAATTAAACAGGTCCTTGAATGAACCCTGCGGTGCAACGGCAAGTTCTGCCGTAGTTTTGTTCTGTGCTTTCAGGTATTCCTTCGATTCAGGCAAAAATAGCATCATCAGTGGAATGGCAAAAATCGGTAACAGGCCACCGAGATAGAAAACATTTTTCCAGTTGGCACCAAATTCAGTCGCAGCAATCAAAGACAAAATCGCCGCACCGACTGGCATACCGCAGTACATCAAGCCGACTGCACGACCACGGTTTTGTGGAGACACAGCTTCAGAGGCGAGTGTGATCAGAATCGGCATCGCGCCGCCCAGACCTGCTCCAGCCAGGAAACGGACTGCCAGCAAGCTGTTAAAGCTATTGACCCAGACGGTGCATAAGGTAAATACAGCAAATATTGCTGTCGACCAGATCAAAACTTTCTTACGGCCAATGCGATCTGCAAATCGCCCACCAACCAGTGCACCCGGTAATAAACCCAGAATCCCTGCACTAAAAAACACACCCAACTGGGAACTATCGAGACCAAAATGCTCACGAATACCTGCAGCAGCAATTCCGGCTGCCTGAATATCTAAGCCTTCAATCACTGCAATCAGAAAACAGATCGCGACCGTGACGATAGCATGCTTATTGTCTGATTTTTCCATTGGATTATCCTTGTTCAATCAGCGTTACAAAAGACAGCCATCATCTATGAGCCTGATTGCAGAAATAACTATCAATAAGTTGAACGTTTTGCTTGGATATTCCCAAAGGGGCTGAAGTAGATGAATTGAAGATACTGACTGATAAAGTCGCAAAAACACTGAATCAGAACATCATAAAGTTCAAGACTTAGACTTTAAAGCTTATACATCAAGTTAAAAAATTAACCGATAAGAAAAAAACTTCTCAATTTATTGATATTTAAAAGAGATTAGTCTCGACAGTTTTTGTCTTTATTTGTCTGGGTACGAGAGCGCAATCAAGATGTCTAAGATCTCAATTTATCTAATTTAACTATTAATCAAAAATCAAAAGGCATAAAAATGGCAGTTTTCAGCTGATCTTTTTGCACAAGCCTTATCATTATTGGGTTCATTTAGGGCAATATCCTCCTTTGTCTAGACTGGAGACATAACTTTGGTCTCAGGATTTTGCTTTATAAATCATCTTATTTATTACTTGATTGTTTCCAAAAGGCTTTGTATAAAGAATTCAGTAGCTTTTACTAAAGCATATTGTTCTTATGCGTTTGATCAGTCATAATTTGCATAAGCAATATTCAATTCAATGCAAATCTATTGAATTTGCTATAAATCAAAATACAAATCCATCCCAATTTATGTTTTCTCATTCCTTTCGGATGGACAAATAGGATAGTTTTTTAAAATGACTCAGCAAGCACAGACCATTCAAGGTTCCATAGTCGCAATCGTCACCCCTATGTTTGAAGATGGCAGCGTAGATTGGAAGGGTCTCGAGAAGCTGGTTGAATGGCACATTGCAGAGGGCACCAACAGTATTGTTGCAGTTGGAACAACAGGCGAAGCCTCTACTCTCAGCATGAGTGAACACACCCAGGTGATCAAAGAAATCATTCGTGTGGCCAACAAACGTATTCCTATTATTGCCGGCACAGGTGCGAACTCGACCCGTGAAGCGATCGAACTGACCCGCGAAGCCAAAGAGCTGGGGGCAGATGCCGCTTTACTGGTAACGCCGTATTATAACAAACCGACTCAGGAAGGCTTATACCAGCATTATAAAGCCATTGCTGAAGCCGTTGATCTTCCTCAGATTCTTTATAATGTTCCAGGCCGTACCGGTGTCGACATGGCCAATGAAACCGTGATTCGCCTGGCAGATATTCCACAAATTATCGGTATTAAAGATGCGACTGGCGATGTGCCGCGTGGTGCTGAATTGCTACAAGGCCTTGTAGGCAAAGACATGACTGTTTATTCGGGTGATGATGCGACTGCGTATCAGCTGATCGGTCATGGCGCCAAAGGCAATATCTCGGTCACGGCGAACGTGGCTCCGAAAGCCATGAGCGAAGTGTGTGCTGCCGCCATTGCCGGTGATGCAACCACAGCTGAACAATTAAATGTTCAGGTTGCAAATTTACACAATATTTTATTTTGCGAATCGAACCCAATTCCTGTGAAATGGGCACTCCATGACATGGGCTTAATTGGTACAGGTATTCGCCTTCCATTAACACCACTTGCAGAACAATATCGCGCTCCGCTTCATGAAGCACTGGTCGAAGCGGACGTTATTAAATAAAAGAGCACAAGATTATGCAATTACGTTTAGGACTTAGCCTTACACTTTCAGTATTCAGTTTGGCAGGTTGTAGTTCAATGGCCTTTAATAACGGCACTTTAGACTATAAAGAGACTACTACCCTGGAAGCTTTACAATATCCTGAAGGCGCCATGGTTCGTCCTGCAACGCCATTGTATCCTGCTCCAACAGTTGATCCGCTTGCAATTGAACATGCACCGAAGCTTGAAAACCAGCGTGGCAACCGTTTTGCCTTGCCACGCCCGCAAGCCCAGACTGAAAACTCAAATACAGCTGATCTAACCGAAACCAATACGGTTGGTCAACCACAGTTGGTCACTGACGGAAATCTTAATCCGCTGCTTAAAATTGAGGGAAATTCTGCTACAATTTGGCAATATACGCTTGCCACCCTCAGCAGCCTGAATCATAGCATCGTTGCTCAGAGCAAAAATCGTTACGAAGTCACGATTAAGGTCGATCAGCAGACCTATGTATTAAGATTATCTTCTGTAGGTTCGAGTAATAACCTCGCTGTGTTCAATGCCGATAACAGTTTTGCCGACCGTGAAAAAGCCGCAGAACTGCTTAACCAGATTTACCAAAATTGGCCAGCCTAGACATTTCTAGGCATTTTTTTTGTAAAAGGTTCCCTCATGTTAAAACAAACCTTGCTCTATACTGGTAAAGCGAAATCTGTCTACACTACAGACAGTTCAGACCATCTGATTTTAGTCTTTCGCGATGATGCCTCAGCATTCAATGGCGAAAAAATTGAGCAACTAGATCGTAAAGGCAAGGTGAACAACCGTTTTAACGCCTTCATCATGGAAAAACTGGCAGAAGCGGGAATTGAAACCCACTTTGAAAAGCTACTGACTCCAAATGAAGTGCTGGTGAAAAAACTGGATATGATCCCGGTTGAATGCGTTATCCGTAACTATGCAGCAGGTTCTTTATGCCGCCGCCTGGGTGTGGAAGAAGGCAAGGAACTGACTCCTCCAACATTTGAATTATTCTTTAAAGATGATGCGCTTGGCGATCCAATGGTCAATGAATCACAAGCCATTGCTTTAGGTTGGGCAACTGCTGAACAATTGTCGAAAATGAAAGAATTGACTTACCAAGTAAACGATGTACTTAAAGCATTGTTTGACGCAGGTAACATGATTCTGGTTGATTTTAAGCTTGAATTTGGTGTGTTCCACGACCGTATCGTACTCGGTGATGAATTCTCTCCAGACGGTTGCCGTCTATGGGACAAAGACACCAAGAAAAAACTGGATAAAGACCGTTTTCGTCAAGGTTTAGGCGGCGTGGTTGAAGCCTATGAAGAAGTGGCTGGTCGTTTAGGAATCAACCTGGACAACATCTAATCTGTAAATGCGCAGATTCAAAAAAACCGAGCTTTTTAGCTCGGTTTTTTTTATTTCTGACTTTTAATCGGAAAAATAAATTTTTATTATTAAAATGATCGTTTTTACATCAAAAACTACATGCATTAATATTATTTCATACCAGGCAAATCAGTGAGTTGATGCACTTAGCTCCATATTTGCCGACCAAATTCCTTCTCTACCCTCTAGGATGTTATCTCCCTCAAAAAACATCCTACTTTCAGCCCAATTCACCTTGAATTGGGCTTTTTTTTACTCTGCTCAATCGGTTGAGATAGCCAGCTTTATTGCTGTTGTTGCTGTTGCCAACGGCGTTGCTGTAAACGCTCCCCTTCAACTTCACGTTTATTACGTGCTGATTCATACAGTTTGGTATCTTTCAGTTCTGGTGGCATATATTCTTGCAGTACAAAATGCTCAGGATAATTATGCGGATACAGATAATCCACGCCATAGCCCTGTTCTTTCATCAACTTAGTCGGCGCATTCCTTAAGTGCAAAGGCACTGGCAAATTTGAAGTTTTGTCTGCAAGTTCCATCGCCTTATTAATCGCCAGATAAGTACTGTTACTTTTGGCACTGGTGGCCAGATAAACTGCACATTGTCCCAAAATAATCCGGCATTCCGGCATTCCTACCGCCTGTACCGAACGGAAACATTCCCCTGCTAACAGCAAGGCATTTGGATTGGAATTACCGATATCTTCAGATGCCGCAATCAGCATGCGCCGTGCAATAAACACAGGATCTTCACCTCCCTTGAGCATGCGTGCCATCCAGTACAAGGCTGCATCCGGATCACTGCCACGAATCGACTTGATGAAGGCCGAGACCAGATCATAATGCTGTTCACCGGACTTGTCATAACGGGCAATATTTTGCTGTGCCACTTTCACCACCACCGCATTGGTGATGATATTTTCCATATCCGCTTCAAAGGTACTGGCAATCAGATCCAGTAGATTCAGCGCCTTGCGGGCATCTCCTGCCGCGAACTGGATTAGGGCATCAAATTCTTCAATCAGGATATGTCTTTCCTGCAAGAAAGAGTCATCTTGCAAGGCTTGCGTCAGCAGAGTCTGAATCGACTCAGCACTCAATGCATTCAGGCTATATACCTGACAACGTGACAATAAGGCACTATTTACTTCAAAGGATGGGTTTTCGGTGGTGGCGCCAATTAAGGTAATTTTCCCTTTCTCGACCGCATTTAACAACGCGTCCTGTTGGGATTTATTAAAACGGTGAATTTCGTCAATAAACACCACTGGCGTTAGTAGATCACCACCTTCGGCAATGATTTCACGCAGTTCTTTCACCCCGGTATTCAGTGCGGACAGGCTGATAAAAGGCCGGTCTACCGCTTGAGCCAGCAGTAAGGCAATGGTGGTTTTTCCGACTCCGGGAGGTCCCCAGAAAATAATCGAAGGCAGATGCCCCTGATCAATCATCTGGCGTAAGGGTGCATGTTCCCCTAGCAAATGTTCCTGCCCGATAATCTGTGTAAGGTCGCGTGGCCGTAAGCGTTCTGGAAGCGGGATATGACTATCTGACATGTTATTATTGGCTCAAACTAAATTCTGATCTCATTCTAACACCAGCAGTTTTGATTCCAAGAATGCAAACATCAAGCATAAAAAATTAATTTATGTAGATATCCTCTATTTTTTTAATTCTGAATGAATTAATCTCTATAAAAGCGAATAATTTGAACATGATTAATTGTGAATTAATTACAGTGTAATTTTCATATTGTTTATTCTAATTAAAAGAAACTTATCTCGCCCCTTGGGCACTTTTGGGTTGTATTGGTGAATGCATGAAGCATGATAAATTTGAACAGGGAGCTGTGAGCCGGTCTGAGCCACTGACGTCATCATCACTGATTGCGCCCCACGTTCACTTGTCTGAATCGGTTTTGTTAAAAAATCTGATCGATGCCTTACCGCAACCCTTGTGGGTCAGCAACAAAAAACATCTGCAATATTTTAACGATGCCATGACTGATTATCTTGGCGTGAACCTGAATGAACAGGGTAATCCGCAATGGCAGAGTTTTATTCATGCCGAGGACTTGCAGCTGTTTTTAGCGCAGTGGCATGCTGCGCTGGACCAGCATCAGAACTTTGAAACCCAGTGCCGGATTAAACGCAGTGATACCCATTATCGCATGTGTAGCCTGGCGGTAAAATTTCATCATCAGCCTGACCATTTACTGCAATGGGCAGTTTCCCTGACTGATGTGCATGATTATTTTGAAATCCAGCAGCAACTTTCTCAAATCGTTTCAACCCAGGAAAATATGCTGGATGCCAGCGCAGACTGCATCAACATTATCAGTCCTGAAGGCGAGATCCGGCGTAGTAACTCTGGCTGTCTCGCACAAGCAAATGAGACCGCAGAACAAGATCAAGACCGTTCATTGTGCTGGTTAAATCGCTTAACCCCTGAAGCCCGAAAATCCGGGCAACGTGCTTTAAAACAGGCAGCCCAAGGCTTAAACAGCCGTTTCTCTAGCAAGATCCAGATCAAAGATCAACCGATGCAATATTGGGATCACCTGCTGACCCCGATTCTGGATCAGCAGAATATTACCCAAAATATCCTCTGTGTATCACGCAATATTAGTCAGCAAAAAATTGCAGAAACGCGGTTAAAAGAAGTAATTAAACGTGATGAACTGACTGGTCTGTATAACCGTAGTACCTTCTATAAAACATTTAAACAGGTTTTGGTAAAGGCCAAGCAACAGCAGACTATGACGGGTTTACTGTTAATTGATCTGGACTATTTCCGGCATATCAATGATACCTTGGGGCATATTGCCGGCGATCATCTGCTACATGTTTTGGGCAAACGTTTCCAGACCTGTTTTGGTCCGAATACCATCATCGCCCGTTTGGGTGGTGATGAATTTGCTGTGCTGGTGAAAAATCTGGAAAATGAAGAGCAACTACTAGCAACGGCGCAAATGGCCTATGCCCAGCTGGATCAGCCCATCAATTATGTCGGCAATAGCATCAGCAGTGCCATGAGTATTGGCTGTGCCATCTATCCACGTGATGCATTGAATACCTCTAATCTGCTGAAATGTGCTGATATCGCCTTAAATGACCTGAAAAATAGTGGTCGTGGTGGCATCCGCATGTTTAATCAGGAAATGTGCGGGGCATTGGAAAATATGACCAAGCAGTTGACTCTGGCACGCAAGATTATTCTGGCCGATCAGATCATTCCCTATTACCAGCCTAAAGTACGTCTTTCTGATGGTGCAGTGATCGGTTTCGAAGCACTGTTACGCTGGCAGGATCAGGACAAGAACATTCAGTTACCTTCTGAAATTTTTGGTGCCTTTCAGGACTATGAGCTGGCCTCACGTATCAGTGAAACCATGCAACTGAAAGTCTTTGCAGATATGAGTCGCTGGCAGACACAAGGTCTGGATCTGTTGCCGATTTCAATCAATGCTGCACCGGTTGAATTCCTGCGCGATGACTATGCCGAAAAACTGTTGGCACGCCTGTCCAATTTCGATATCCCGGCCCACAAAGTTGAACTGGAAATTACCGAGCAGAGCCTGTCCGAACATGGCGCCAATTATGTGGTTCGCGCCCTGAACCTACTGAAACAGGCCGGAATCCAGATTTCGCTGGATGACTTCGGCACTGGACATTCTTCACTGACCCGTTTACAGGACTATCCGGTCGATTGCATCAAGATTGACCGCAACTTTGTAGAACGCATGAACAGTGACCCGTCCGCCTTGGCGATTGTCAAAGCCATTACCCAGATTGGGTCCAGTGTTGCACTGGATGTCTTGGTCGAAGGGATCGAAAATACAGAACAGCTGGATACCCTGATCCATTGTGACTGTCAGATTGGACAGGGATTCTATTTCTATCATCCGATGGCCGGTGCTTCGGCCCAGGCCCTACTCCATCCGACAGATCGATAAACGATCATGCAGGCGGGTTTAGCGAACCCAGCGTACGATATAGTCTTCGATGTCATCTTCATGAATATCGCTTTCACTCAGGCAGCGCCCTGCTGCCGACTTGCGTGCCTGAATCATACTTTCCCGTGAACCGCTAATCAGATAATGCCAGGATGGCAGGCTTTGGCCTTGCTCTACTCGGCGATAGGCACAACTTGAAGGCAACCAGTGAATCGTTTCCAGCTTCTCTGGCGTGAGCTGAATACAGTCCGGCACATATTGCAGGCGATCTGGATAATTGGAGCAACGTGCAGTGCTACAATCCAGTAATTTGCAGGCCACTTTGGTATATGCGACTTCCTGGGTATCTTCATCTTCCAGTTTAATCAGACAACATAATCCGCAACCATCACACAAGGCCTCCCACTCGACTTGTGTCAGTTCAGCAAGTGAATAGTTTTTCCAGAATTCGGGACGTAAAGTATCGCTCATGATCAGGTCGGCACATTCAAAAATCAGCTTATTATAGCAGCCAGAACCCTGCAGACCTACCGCCTCAAATTCTTATTACTATCACGTAAACTATTGTTAAATCATAGACAGTTCATCAACAAAACACTAACAGTCGCTGGAATCGTTTATTTCTATACTAAATTTGAAAATAAAAACACATGGAGAATATATATGTTTCGCTGGGCTATTATTTTTGCTGTAATTGCATTAATTGCGAGTCTACTTGGTTTCGGTGGCGTCGCAGGCTTGTCTAAGGATTTTGCAATTATCTTGTTGGTAATTGCGGTGATTCTTGCGATCGTTGGTTTTCTTTCGCGCGGCAAGGTCTAGATTTACGCTAGACCTGTTCAAAGCAAGTGTTAGCTTTCAAAAAACAAGAGCCTTCTGGCTCTTGTTTTTTTATGGCTGTTTTAATGATCTATTTTGATCAAAAATACTTCTTTCAAGATGAACTTAAGGTTTTAAATGACGTGGTCTAAAACCTGCCACCAGCAAGGCTGTAACATACGCCGCCACACCGACAACACATAAGATCAATACTTCTAAAACACGCATCCATTGCGATACATCTGCATTATACCAGCTCAGGGCATAGGCCAGAGCCGCAATCATCACCACATTTGCAAACATGAATTGCAGGAAGATTTTTTTCCAGTGCGAACCAAAACGGAAAATATCACGCTTATGCAGATAATAATAAAGCAAACCGGCATTAACCATCGCTGAACCCGTCGATGCCAGCGCAAGGGCCATATGCTCTGCTTCCCAGTCAATCAGCTTGAAGAAACCGATAAAAATCACGTTAAGAATCGCATTGGCCGCCACAGCCATCAGACCGACACGCACCGGGGTTCTGGTATCCTGCTTTGCATAAAAACCGGGTGCAAAGACTTTAATCAACATAAAGGCAATCACACCACCGCTCATACATTGCAGCGCCAGCGCGGTCATCTGGGTATCTTCAAAGGTGAACTGGCCACGTTCAAACAGGGCTTGAATGATCGGGGTCGACAGCATAAACAGTGCAATACTGGCGGGTAGGCCAGCCATCACAATGACTTTAGCTGCCCAGTCCATCATGCCACGGAATTTTTCCGGATTTTGCTCGGTATGCCGTGCCGATAAAGATGGCAGAATCACGGTACCAATTGCAACACCAATGAGCCCAAGTGGTAATTCGGTCATACGCTCGGCACTATACAGCCAGGACACCGAACCATCCTGCATGAATGAAGCCCAGATGGTATTCAGCAACAGGTTAATTTGCGTGACAGATACACCAAATAATGCCGGCAGCATCAACTTCATGATGCGATCTACGCCTTCATGCTTGAAGTCAATTTTCGGTGGAATCAGCAGGTTTTTACGCCACAATTCAGGAATCTGGATGGCCAGCTGCAAAATACCGGCAATGATTACTGCCCAGCCCAGTGCCATAATCGGCTCAGCCATATAAGGCGTGAGCCAGAGCGCTCCGGCAATCATCGCCACATTCAGCAAGACCGGTGCAAATGCCGGGGTACTGAAAGAGCCATAACTGTTCAGAATACTGCTGGCAAAAGCCGTCAGTGACATGAACAGCAAATAAGGAATGGTCAGGCGAAACATGTCGGTCGCCAGGGCGAACTTTTCAGGGTCACTATGGAAACCGGGCGCATAGACATACATGATCAATGGCGCAGCAATGATCGCGACCATGGTCAGCGTCGTCATCACCGTCGCCAGACAGCCAAACACCCGGCTAATCAAGATCTGGACTTCGGTATGCGTGCGACTGGTTTTATATTCGGTCAGTACTGGAATAAACGCCTGTGAAAATGCGCCTTCGGCAAATAAACGCCTGAAAAAGTTTGGAATACGAAATGCGACTACGAAGGTATCGAAGTCTTTACCAGCACCAAAGACATTCAGTAAAACAATATCTCGAACCAATCCCAGTACGCGTGACAACATGGTCATCGCACTGACAATGACGGTCGAACGCCAAAGCGCCATCCTATTCACCTAATGTATAAATTTGTGGCTATTGTAATGAAACTTTTGTCAGAAGTTCATTGCTTAATTTCATCGCTCAAGCGAGCTTGAGGTGTTTTTATAATGCTGTAACTGTGTACGAAAATCAGCCCAGTTAAAATACGGTCCCGGATCGGTCTTACGGCCCGGTGCAATATCCGAATGCCCGGCAATATGCTGCTGAATCTTAGAATAATGCTGTTGCAGACAGGCCGTGACTTTCACCAAGGCCTGATATTGTTCAACTGCAAAAGGCAAGTCATCACTGCCTTCCAGCTCGATCCCGATCGAATAATCGTTACATTCTTTTTTGCCAAAATAGTTCGAGCGGCCGGCATGCCAGGCACGGTCATTAAAGTTAACGAATTGCAGTACTTCACCCGTTCTTAAAATCAGCAAATGGGTCGATACCTGCATCCCTTTAATCTTTTGAAAATAAGGATGTACGGACCAGTCCAGCTGATTCTGAAAAAACTGTTCAATATAACCGCCGCCAAACTGTGAAGGTGGCAGGCTGATATTGTGAATCACCAGCAATTGAATCTCAGACTGTTCTGGCCGCTGATTAAAATTGGGAGACGGGATTTGACGTGCACCAATTAGTTGCCCGTCCTTGACCTGAAACTCAGCTGCCTGTTGCATAAAACCGTTCTCCCAAAAATAAAATCTGCAAGATCAGCATTGCAGCCGGCTTCATGCTAAAACTTTCAAGGACAAATCTCAATTCATCCCGGCAAACTGGATGAAAAATCGCTCATCTTTTATGTAACGGTGCTAAGATAAGGCGCAATTTTCACGGCTTAAAAAAGATACGGAAATACTCATGCGCATATCTCAGGCTTTACTAGACCAGTCAATTCAGATCAATATTCAACAGGCACTTTCAGAAGATATCGGTGACGGTGATATTACTGCCCTACTGACCCCTGAAGATGAACAAGCCACTGCTACCATCATTAGCCGTGAAGACATGGTTTTGGCCGGTCAGCCTTGGGTAAATGCCTTGATTCAGGCCTATGATCCGAGCGTTAAAATGACCTGGCTGAAAAATGATGGTGATCACGTTCAAGCCAATGAAGCATTTTTAAAACTGGCGGGATCTGCGCGTAGTTTATTGACCGTGGAGCGCCCTGCGCTAAACTTTGTCCAGACGTTGTCTGCGGTTGCGACTAAAACCGCCCACTATGTCAAAGAGCTGCAAGGTTTAAACACCAAATTATTAGATACTCGTAAAACGCTTCCGGGCCTTCGTATCGCACAAAAATATGCCGTGGCCATTGGCGGTGGTCAGAACCATCGTCTGGGCCTGTTCGATGCCTTTTTGATTAAAGAAAATCATATTATGGCAGCGGGTGGCATTGCCCAGGCGATTGCCAAGGCACATCAGATTGCACCGGGTAAGCCTGTCGAAGTTGAAGTTGAAACCTGGGATGAGCTGAATCAGGCACTCGAAGCCCATGCCGATATCGTGATGCTGGATAATTTCACTCAGCAGCAGATGATCGAAGCGGTGCAACATGTGGCTGGTCGCTGCAAACTGGAAGCCTCAGGCAATATCACCATTGATAATTTACGTGAAGTCGCTAGTACGGGCGTAGATTATATTTCCATGGGTGTACTGACCAAAGATGTTAAAGCCATTGATCTGTCGATGCGTTTCAATGCTTAAGCTTAAATGGGATAGATGACCGCAGAGGGTGCGAAGCACCCTTTTTTTTATTTTTAGAAATTTTTTTTGCGTATATTTTGCTCAATTTTCTATTTTAGACCTTAATCATCATCGTCGTCCCGATTACCTCGGCGATCGCGGTCATCATCGTCACCATCACGGTTGTTATATCTTCCATTATCCTCATCACGATCCTGATTTAACACTGAACGCTCTTCATCTTCACGATTATTACCCCAGTCACAGGCAGTTAACCCAAACACGCCCAGCAATGAAATTGCACAAAGCCACTGTTTCATGTCGCATTCCTCGTTGTGATCTCGCCTGATCCAATATCGATGCAAAACCGGTTCAGATATAGCCGATTCATGTCGGATTTTTGTCAGGAAGTTTTGTAATGCAGTTTTTTGAATAATATAGTTGCAGAGTGAAATTTCAGGCATAAAAAAAACGCATCCGGAGATGCGTTTATTAACATGGAATAGATTACCAGCCTAAAGCTTCTTGCTGTTTTTTCACCAGTTCCTGAATGCCTTTCTCGGCCATTTCCAGCATGGCATTCGATTGTGCACGGGTAAATGGTTTGTCTTCTGCAGTACCTTGAATTTCAATAAATTCACCGGCCTGAGTCATCACCACGTTCAAATCGGTTTGACAGTTTGAATCTTCTTCATAGCAAAGATCCAGTAACACTTCATCTTTAAAAATACCAACAGAAACTGCAGCCACCAAACCTTTTAATGGATCATGTTTGATTTTTTTTCTTTCCAGCAATACGTTCATGGCATCGACCAAAGCCACCGCAGCACCAGTAATCGCTGCAGTACGGGTGCCACCATCAGCCTGAATCACATCACAATCGATAGTAATGGTATTTTCGCCCAGTTTTTTCAGATCGACCATTGAACGCAGGCTACGACCAATCAGACGCTGAATCTCCTGGGTACGGCCACTCTGTTTGCCACGTGCGGCTTCACGGTCGCTACGGGTATGGGTTGAACGTGGTAACATGCCATATTCAGCAGTCACCCAGCCCTGACCCTGACCTTTGAGGAAACGCGGTACAGAACTATCCACACTGGCGGTGCACAGTACTTTGGTATGACCAAATTCAACCAATACAGAGCCTTCCGCATAACGTGTATAGTTACGGGTAATTTTCACTTCACGTAATTGATCTAATGCTCGTTGGTCGATACGCATAATAAGTCCTGTATGGGTTCAAAATAATTGCGGCTCAGTATAGCAGAAGCCTTTGCCAAGATTAGGCAGCCGGGGGATTGATTTACAAAATCAATGCATCAGCTCGCTACGAGATGTCAGAATTCTGCCGATCTGTGGCACTACGATTTAATTTAATTTTTGCTAGACTAAAACTCCCTAGAAGGGAAGCCGCTGATAGGAAACCCATTTATGTCCTTACGTGAAGATCGCAAGCAGCAAAGTCATCAGGCATTACTCGATGCGACACTGGCATTCAGCAGTCAGGGCCGCGCTTTCAGTACGATTAGTCTGCGTGAAGTTGCGAATGCAGTCGGACTGGTACCGACGGCGTTCTATCGGCACTTTCAGGATATGAACCAGCTGGGTCTGGAATTGCTGGATCAGGTTGCGATTCATATCAAGGGTGTACTCAATCAACTGGGACAGGCCTATCTGTATCAGCCGAATACCCGAACCCACACCGGGCTTGAACTCTTTTTTCAGGCCGTCGAATATCATCCTGAATCTTGGATTTTTTTTGTTGCAGAGCGCTGGGGCGGCTCGGACGTATTACGTGCCGGCATTGAACGGGAAATTCATTTTCTGGCTGAAGATGTCATGCATGAACTGGCCAAGATGCAATCCACCCGACATATTCAGGCGCCACAGGACTTGCAGGCTCTGGCACAGATGCTGATTGAACTGTCCCTGAACTGGGCCATGGGCTGGATTAATCTGCAACATCAGGCTGATCCAGAGCTGCGCCGAGCTCAATCCAATGCCTTTAAAACCCAAAGTGTGCTACAGATGCAGCTTTTGCTGCGTGGCATTTTGCACTAGTATCGGCGACCTGCCGAAACAGTGGGCCCTGTGCTCAATGAAGCGGTCACCCCTCCGGCCTAAATAAAAAAACCTGCATAAATGATGCAGGTTTCTTACTGATCTTCAGTTCAGACTTATTTGGCTTTACGCTCTTTTTCGATCAGGTAATTCACCACCTGAATCACTTTGGCATCATTACCCTGCACAATATATTTACCATTCACGGTCACTGCCGGAACACCACTTAACTGATACTGAGCAGCCAGATTTTTGGCTTGGGCAATTTTCGAAGTGATCGGGAAAGATTTATAGGTACTGTTAAATTTCGCTTCAGAAATACCATAGCGGGTATAGAACTTGGCCAATTGCGCCTGTTCTAAAATTGGACGTTGCTTGTCATGAATATCGTGGAATAATTGTAAATGTGCTTTTTGACGCACGCCCAATGCTTCAGACACATAATAAGCACGCGCTGCCTGCTCCCAGAGTGGATTCATCGCAGCAGGCGTACGTACAAAACGTACATCTTTTGGTAATTTTTTCAACCAGCCCTGCATATGGGGTTCAAGCGCGAAACAGTGACCACAGCCGTACCAGAAGAATTCACGTACCTCAATTCTGCCCGGTTTTTCGACTTTGACTGGTTTTGCAACCACCTGATAGTCCTGACCTGCCACAAAATTGGCCATAGCATTGCCTGAAAAGGCCAAAACAGATGCGGCAACAGCGCCTAAAAGGAATTTTTTCATTCGGATTATCGTCCTCTAAATCATTATGTTTAGTGTATGGGTTCACTATAAATCAATTATGCCGATTTCGTTTTCATTCTGTGAACTTTTTTGCTGCTTTTATCGCTTTTTCTGCCAGAAACGCTACACTAAAGCATCGGACTGATTTTCAAGGTTAAATCAGTTTCTCTGGCCATTTGGCCTCTATATTTTTAGCTAATCACAACTGATTGAGGTGACACCGATGTCGCAATTGAATGTTGATCCACAAGAAATTGCCAAGTTTGAAGCATTTGCAGCTATATGGTGGGATCAGCATTCCGAGTTCCGCCCCTTGCACATGATTAATCCACTGCGTTTAAACTGGATTGATGAACATGCCGGTGGCCTGAGTGGCAAAAAAGTGCTGGATGTCGGCTGTGGCGGCGGTATTCTGGCCGAAAGCATGGCGCGTCGCGGTGCCGATGTACTCGGGATTGATATGGGTGCAGCCCCGCTGAATGTGGCACGCATCCATGCCGAACAGGAAGGCGTGAGCAATATTGAATATCGTCAGGTGCCCGTAGAGCAACTGGCAGAGGAACAGGCTGGCCAATATGACATCGTGACCTGCATGGAAATGCTAGAACACGTACCCGATCCGGCATCGATTATTCAGGCCTGTCATAAGCTGGTCAAGCCAGGTGGTCATGTGTTCTTCTCGACCATTAACCGCAATCCGAAATCCTATTTATTTGCCATTATCGGGGCAGAATATGTCTTGCGCATGCTGGCCAAAGGCACCCATGATTACAGCAAATTTATCAAGCCATCCGAACTGGCACATGACATTCGTAACGCGGGTTTGAAGCTCAAAGACATGACCGGTCTGCACTATAATCCGCTGACCAAGCGTTATTGGCTGGCACCGAATGTTGATGTGAACTATATGGTCTATACCGTGAAAGATAGCGCAGCAGAGACCACAGCATGAAAGCCGTTTTATTTGACCTCGATGGTACCCTGATTGATACCGCTGCCGATTTTATCCGGATTATCCAGCAGATGTGCCGTGAAGAAGGCCGTGCACTGGTTGAACCCGAGCTGATTCGCACTCAGGTCTCCGAAGGCGCTCGCGCTATGGTGAAACTGGTCTATCCGGAACTGCAACTGGAAGATCCGGTCTTTCTGCAACATCGTCAGCGCTTTCTGGACATCTATGGCGCAGATATTGCGGTCGATACCGATCTGTTTGATGGCATGTATCCATTACTTGAACAGCTAGAGGAAAATGACATTCCTTGGGGGATTGTGACCAATAAACCGCGCTGGCTCAGCGAGGCTTTACTACAAGCGCTGAACCTGATCGAGCGCTGTGCGGTGCTGGTATGTCCGGAAGATGTCACTCGGACCAAACCCGATCCTGAACCGATGTATCTGGCAGCCAAGCAACTGAATCTTGCCGCAGAAGACTGTATCTATGTCGGAGATCATCCACGAGATATTGATGCCGGCCGTCATGCCCAGATGCCCACCATTCTGGCTGCTTATGGTTATTTGCCGTTGCAATACAAAGACGATTTAAACGCCTGGCAGGCCGACCATATCGTGCATACTGTGGCAGAATTACATCAATTGATTCAGACACTGGTACTGAAGCAGCATACTGCGGTATCTTGAACGCTTAACACTAAATAATAAGAAATGAGGAGGTAGATAATGAAATATTCAGCATATCAACCTCGCCCCGATCTGCTCAAGGATCGTATCATCCTGATCACAGGTGCGGGCGATGGCATTGGACGTGCAGCAGCAATCAGTTATGCCTTGCATGGCGCAACTGTGGTGCTGCATGGGCGTACCTTAAACAAACTCGAAGTCATTTATGATGAAATTGAAAGTTTGGGTGCGCCGCAACCTGCCATCTTGCCGCTCCAACTGTCGAGTGCTTCAGAACGTGATTATGAGCTTTTGCTCGATACTCTAGACCGTCAGTTTGGTCGTCTGGACGGCATTCTGCACAATGCCGGCATTTTAGGCGAACGGGTTCCCCTAGCGGATTATCCGGTCAATGTCTGGGATGATGTGATGGCGGTCAATCTGCGTGCACCCTTTGTCATGACCCAGGCGCTGCTGCCGCTGTTATCCAAATCTGAACATGCTTCAGTGGTTTTTGCCAGCTCAGGCGTAGGCCGAGAAGCCCGCGAACGCTGGGGTGCCTATTCAGTGTCTAAGATCGCTATTGAAGCGGTAAGCCAGTTATTTGCCAAAGAACAGGTACACCCGAATATCCGTTATAACTGCATCAATCCCGGGGCAACGCGAACTGCTATGCGCGCCAAGGCCTATCCGAATGAAGATCCGAAAACCTTGCCTACCCCCGATTCAATCATGCCGGCTTATCTGTATTTGATGGGTAACGACAGCCTGCATATGAATGGCCAGAGTATTGATGCACAGGATTAAGTCATTCTGTCTATCATTCAGGGAGCAATCGCTCCCTTTTTATTTCTTTTTTAGTCGTATTCAGCGCATAAATCTTGACTAACTTCACTCGGCTTGCATTGAGTTTCACTAAAATAACACCATACTAAGCCCCAATATATTTCACTCGAGTGCATCATGACTGAATTAAACAATATTACGGTGACCCATTTAGACGATGGCATGGTGTCGCTGCTGATTGATCAACAGCCCATTTCAGAAAAATACGGCACCAAGTTTGAAGCCAGTATCGTGGATGACATCAAAGCACTCGAAAATGCTCAGAAACTCAAATTGTTCGAGCAATTTGTATTTTCACATCAGGATCTGAATTTTGAACATGCGTATTATTATGTGACTGGCATTGAAAAATTAGACGATTGTTATCGTCTGGCCAAGCATTTTGTTTATCGCATTAAGATTGAAGGGCAACCAGAAATCGAACATGTCATCAGCAATCAGGGCAAAGCCATGACGGCCGAGGATGTACGTGCCTTTATTCAGACGCATGTGCAGAAATCACTCAACGATTATACTGACCTGAACTACGCTTATTAAAAGTGAAGTCATTGGATAATCTTGGGCACTTTTCGATAAAGTGCCCTTTTTTTTTCTTAAAGTGCTGCAAAAACAATAATAAATCGGTTTTACATATCAAATTTATAAAATTATACGGTTTTCCAAATTAAACTAGTTGGACTATGCTTTCTTGAACCACAGATAGGTCAAATCAGGAGCACAGCATGGCTGACCAAAAACGTAAAATTGAAACAATTCACCGAATTGAACAGTTGCAGTTATCTGAAGCATTGATTGTGGCACTCGATGATGCCCTACAAGCTGAATCAGTGGCTGAAGCGATTCAGTCCTTACAAGGTTTGGCAGAGCAATGGAATTAATCTCGAGATAAACTGGCAAAATTCTTTACCGTTTCATTAAATCATGAACTTTTTTCTTGCTGATTCAATGCTGTTTTTTTGAGCTAAATCATCGATTTTTGCTTGCATGTTGGCCCTTGCTTTGATGAGATAAGGACATAGCTCGGTAAGTCACTTTTTAGGATGGATGCCGTCGCCTAAAGTCATGTAAAAACATGACATCATCATAATATCTCTGCATTTGTTATAAAAATTGTGCCTGTTCTTCACAGTTTCTCTGCAATTTTTCCGTACATTAGGCGCTGTAGAAGATGAACAATTTAATGAGGGTTCAACATGAAAAAGGTTTTGGTGGCACTGGCAATTTCTTGCAGTACATTCATGCTGAGCAATGTCGTCATCGCTGCCCCTCATTTCAATGATGAATCCCGTATGGATTCGCGTCATGGTCATGACAAGAAGAAAGCTCGTGAGTTCCGAGAGGAAGAGCAGCAGGATAACCGCCGTATGCGTGAAGAACGCGGGATGAAACGCCTGCAACAGTTACGCTGGCAGCCGGGTTATGTGATGCCGCAGCATTATCGTGGCAATGGCTATAAAGTTGAATACAAAGACCATCGCCTGCCTCGACCTGACCGCAAGCAGCAGTGGTATAAAGTCAATAATGACTACATTCTGGTGGATTCTGAAAACAACAGCATTATCCGGATCGTGGGTGACTAGTTTATAAGTGCATTCAAATTTAATCTTCTTTAAGGCCCAACGATGTTTGGGCTTTTTTATTTCACTGGCTGAAAATTTTTAACCCAAAATCTTGCTGCTATTCCAGTTATTAGACTGCGTGATTCATCTACTAAATTTCTTCATGAATTTAACAATTTAACTAAATAGCCCTCACGCTTTCTATGTACTTGTTCGCTAATTTAGTCTCATCGAAATTAGATATACATCTTAAGGTGAGAGCCATGAAAAAAGTCTTAACTACAATCGCGTTATCTCTAAGTGCTTTGTTAGCTACTTCTGCAATGGCAGCACCACAGTATGACTCGCGTTATGACCATAATCCGCATAAACCGGTGCCACACTGGAATGCCAAAGATAGCAAGAAATGGAATGACGACCGTCGCTGGAATGATGACCGCCGTCATAACAACCGTATGGTCAATCCAAGCCGTGACTGGCGCGTAGGACAAACTCTACCTCGTCAATATGACAACAACCGTTTTGAAGTCAGTGATCGCGAAGCACGCCGTTTACCAAATACTGGCCGTTTCCAGCAATGGTACAAGGTCAACAATGACTACGTTCTGGTCAATGAGCGTACCAACAAAATTGTACGAATCATTAACTAACCTTTCTCCATTACTGCTCGTCTTGCAGACACCTGAAGTCCCCTTCAGGTGTTTTTTTATATCTGCACTTCCACTTGCGTTTTTTTTCATTAGAATCAAAGCTGGATCTTCAATCATTGAAATGGGCACAGCATGACTTCAGCAGAAACGTCACAAAGCACGACATTACAATATGTGCACTGGTTTCGCCATTCTGCGCCTTATATCAATGCGCACCGTAACAAAACCTTTGTAATCATGTTTGATGGTGAAGCCGTATTAAATGACAACTTTCAGCATATTATTCACGATATTGCCTTATTACATTCTTTGGGCATTCGGCTGATTCTGGTACATGGTGCACGTCCGCAAATTAACCAGAATCTGGCTCAAAGCCAGATTACAACGCCTTTTCACCAGCAGCGTCGGGTGACCACACGTGAATCTTTAAGCTGTGTGATGAATGCCGTCGGCTCAATCCGCCTACAAATTGAAGCACTGCTGTCTATGGGACTGGCCAACTCACCGATGTATGGCGCCCGGATTGATACCGTTTCAGGGAATTTTGTCACCGCCAAGCCGTATGGCATTCGCGACGGTATCGATTTTCAGTTGACCGGTGAAGTGCGCGCGGTTGATACCGATGCGATTCAGCGCCATCTGGACAGTCATAATATTGTGGTGCTTGGCCCAACCGGTTATTCCACCACCGGAGAAGTCTTTAATCTGCTGGCTGAAGAAGTCGCTACCAAAACTGCGATTCGCCTCAAAGCAGATAAACTGATTTTTCTCGGTAAGCAGCATGGTCTGATGGACAGTAACGGCCAGCTCAAACGTGAAGTGACACCGCAACAACTGGATGATTTTATTCCGTTCGAGCAAGATGCACTGGAAAGAGGACTACAGTTAAAAGCCGCACAGGAAGCCTCAATGAACGGCGTACATCGGGTGCATCTGATTTCTTATGCCTATGATGGTGCTCTGCTGGAAGAGCTGTTCACCCGTGATGGTTCCGGCACTTTGGTCACCGATGCGCATTATGAAGAAGTACGGATGGCCGATATTCAAGATGTCGGTGGTCTGATCGGTTTGCTGCGTCCATTGGAAGAAGAAGGTATTCTGGTCTATCGTTCGCGTGAACGTCTGGAAAATGAAATCAACCAGTTTGCCGTGATTGAACGGGACGGCATGATTCTGGCCTGTGCCGCCCTCTATCCGATTCCGACTACGGGTGATGAGTTGCGTTCTGCAGAAATTGCCTGTGTTGCGGTACATCCAAGTTATCGCAAGTCTAATCGGGGCAGCCAGATCCTGCATTATCTAGAAGAGAAAGCCAAAAGCATGCAGATTCAGCAACTGTTTATTTTAACTACCCGTACCGCACACTGGTTTCTGGAACAAGGCTTTGAACCAGCTTCAGTCGATGACCTGCCGGATGCCCGTCAGGCTTTTTATAATTATCAACGTAATTCAATTGTTTGCAAAAAGTCACTTTAAAGTGGCTTTTTCTTTCAGTGCTTTAGCTTAATTTTAGATAAAGATATCTAGCAATCTCGATTTAAATTTTAAAATTCTATTACTCGTTTTTAACTAAACATATCAGCAGATTAGAGTTAAAAAAATAATTATATATTTCAACAATTTGGTTAATTTAAATATTAAATCTTCATTTTTATATAAATCACTTTTCTGCATAAGTTTTGCGCTTTTTTATTTATCTTTTTTCTTCATTAGAAATTCCTGAATAGTTATTTTTTTGAAAAAACAAAAACGATTAGCGTGTGTCTAAGTTTTCATTCACTAGTTTTTCACTTTCGGGAGTTTTGATTCATGCGCCAATCTCATGTTCAGTTTTTAGCAAAGACTGCAGTACTTGGTACTGCGATGGCAGGTGTCATGATGCTTTCAGGCTGCTCGAAAAAAGAAGATACCATTACCCTGAATATCGGTTTCCAAAAATACGGCGTATTACCGGTTTTAAAAGAACGCGGCACGCTAGAAACCATCTTGAAGCAACAAGGGATCAATGTGAAATGGGTAGAATTTCCTGCTGGTCCGCAACTGCTTGAGGGCCTGAATGTTGGCAGTGTCTCTTTTGGTGAAGCCGGTGAAGCACCGCCGATTTTTGCTCAGGCGGCCAACTCAAATCTGGTCTATGTGGCCAATCAGCCGCAAGCGCCTAAAGCCGAAGCCTTAATTGTACCGAAAGATTCACCGATCCAGTCCATTCAGGATCTGAAAGGCAAACGGGTGGCCCTGAACAAAGGTTCAAATGTGCATTACTTACTGTTAAAAGTTCTGGAAGCCAACCAGCTTGGCCTTGATGATATCGAAGTAATTTATTTACCACCTTCCGATGCACGTGCTGCATTTGAACGTGGTGCAGTCGATGCCTGGGTGATCTGGGATCCGTTTTTTGCAGCTGCTGAACATCAGATTGGTGCGCGTGTCATTGCCAGCGGTGAAAATGTGGTGAGCAACCACCAGTTCTATCTGGCAGATCGCAAGTTCGCAGAAAGCCATCCTCAGGTGGTACAGGCGGTTGTCAATGAACTGAACCTGACCACGGACTGGGTCGCAAAAAATCAGGATGCAGCCGCACAGTTACTGCAAAAACCGACAGGTCTGGCCGTCGATGTCTTGAAAACCTCTATTTCACGCATGGGCTTCGGCGTTAAACCTCTCAGCACTGACGTGATTCAAAAACAGCAACAAGTGGCAGATGCCTTTTATGCGCAGCAGCTGATTCCACAAAAGCTGAATATCGATGCAGCAATTATTAAATAACAGCAGAATAATTCGAGAATAAAGATGAGTCATTTAAAAACAGTTTCTTACATCAGTTTAGCATTATTGAGCTTTAGTCTGACCGGCTGCCAGAAACAGGAACCACAACAAACGGCTGCTGCAGAAACCAAAGCAGTACAACAGGTACAAACCATTGCGATTGGCTTTCAGAAATCAGCCTTGAATCTGCTGGTGGCACGCGATGAAAAGCTGTTAGAACAACAATTCCCCAATGCCAAAATTGAATGGAAAGAGTTTCCGGCAGGCCCACAAATGCTAGAAGCGCTGGCAGTCGGTGCAGTTGATTATGGCTATGTGGGGAATACTCCGCCTATTTTTGCACAGGCTGCAGATAAAGCCCTGAGCTATATAGCCTTTGAAAAAGTGGCTGGAAATTCTTTGGCCGTGGTCGTGCCGAAAGACAGTGCCATTCAAAACATTCAACAGTTGAAAGGAAAACGGATCGCGGTTCAGAAAGGGTCAAGTGCCCATGAACTTCTGGCCAAAACCCTGGAAAAAGCCGGCTTAAGCTGGTCAGAGATTCAAGCCGTCTGGCTTCCCCCTGCGGATGCACGTGCTGCTTTTGACAAAAAAGCCATTGATGCCTGGGCAATCTGGGATCCCTTTCTGGGTGCAGCCGAGTTCGACAGTCAGGTTAAGGTGCTGATTGAATCCAGTGATTTCCCCCAAACCTACTCCTTTTATATCGGCAATCCCGAATTTATTCAGAAGCATCCGGATAGCCCCGGGAAGTTTATCCAGGCTTTAAATGCATCTGACCAGTGGATTCTTAAAAACCAGGCTGTAGCTCTAGATATTTATCAGAAAAGTACCGGTCTGAAACCAGAAGTGGCAAAGATTGCATTTGAGCGTCGTCTTAAACCTTCGCCGGTACAACCATTAACTACGGAAGTGATCAAAGCCCAACAAAATATTGCCGATATCTTCCAGCAGGTTCAACTGATTCCCAAAACCATCAGCGTCCAGAAACATATCTGGTCGCCAGCAGCCACACATTGATTAGCAAACAAGATTATTTAATTTAAGGAATATCACATGAAAATTTTCTGGTTTATCCCCACTCATGGCGACAGTCGTTACTTAGGCACCAGCAAGGGCGCACGTGTTGTAGATCATGCCTATATGAAGCAGATTGCCGTTGCGGTAGATAACCTTGGTTATGAAGGTGTCCTGATTCCAACCGGCCGTTCTTGTGAAGATCCATGGTTAACCGCAGCCAGCCTGATTGACGCGACCAAAAAATTAAAATTCCTGGTGGCACTGCGTCCGGGTGTGACGACTCCGGCACTAGCTGCACGAATGGCGGCGACCTTTGACCGTTTGTCCAATGGCCGGGTGCTGCTAAATCTGGTGACTGGCGGTGACGAACAGGAACTAAAAGGTGACGGCGTCTATGAAGATCACAAAACCCGTTATAAAACGGCAAGTGAATACACCACCATCTGGCGTGAAATTTTAAAACGCTCACATACTGGGGAAAGCTTTAGTTTCCATGGCGAACGATTAAGTGTCGATGATGCAAAATTGCTGTATCCACCAATTCAGCAGCCGCATCCGCCTTTATGGTTTGGTGGCTCATCGGATGATGCCATTGAGCTGGCCACGGATCAGGTCGACACTTACCTGACCTGGGGCGAGCCACCGGTAGCAGTCAAAGAGAAAATTGCAGTAGTAAAAGCCAAAGCCGCAGCAAAAGGTCGTGAACTGAATTACGGGATCCGTTTACATGTGATCGTACGTGAAACCAATGAACAGGCCTGGGCGGCGGCTGAAGAACTGATTCAATATGTGGATGATGCCACCATCGCTGCGGCCCAAGCCAAGTTCAAATCCATGGATTCGGTCGGTCAGCGCCGTATGGCAGAACTGCACAATGGCGACCGCAGTAAACTCGAAGTTTCTCCGAACCTGTGGGCAGGCGTAGGGCTGGTTCGTGGTGGTGCAGGAACTGCACTGGTCGGTGATCCGGAAACCGTTGCTGCACGTATTCACGAATATGCCGATCTGGGGATCAGTACCTTTATTTTCTCAGGCTATCCGCATCTGGAAGAATCAATCCGTTTTGCCGAACTGGTATTCCCATTGCTTCCACTGGAAACCCAGCAAAAGCTCACACAACCGAACTTGACCGGTCCATTTGGCGAAATCGTGGCGAATAACTACATACCGGACGAGAACAAGCAGGCTGAGAAAATTAAGGAGTCTGCTTAATGTCAAAAGTCGTTTCAGTTGAAACCCTGACCCCAAAGCAGGTTTCACGTGGAACAATTCTGGGGCAGCATCTGCTGCCCTGGCTCGTTCCAATTTTCTTGATTGCGATTTGGCAGATTGCCTCTGGCACTGGTCTGCTGGAAAGCCGGATTTTGCCTGCACCAAGTGCAGTAATTTTGGCATTCTGGAACTTATTGCTTAGCGGTGAACTGTGGACGCATGTGCAAGTCAGTGCGGGGCGTGCTATTAGTGGCTTACTGGTGGGTGGTGGTTTGGGCCTATTGCTGGGTCTGTTAAATGGTTCATCCAAAACCGCCTCTACCCTGCTCGATACTACCTTACAGATGATCCGCAATATTCCTGCACTGGCACTGATCCCTCTCGTCATCTTATGGTTCGGGATTGATGAATCCGCGAAGCTATTTTTAGTGGCGATTGGGGTATTTTTCCCAATTTATATCAATACTTATCATGGGATTCGTTCGGTCGATCCGCAACTGATCGAAATGGGAAAAAGCTATGGTTTAACTCGCTGGCAGCTTTATAGAGAAATTATTCTGCCGGGTGCGATGCCGTCGATTCTGGTCGGCCTGCGTTTTTCTCTGGGTCTGGTCTGGGTACTGTTAATCGTTGCCGAAACTATTTCTGCCCAGTCTGGTATTGGTTATATGACCATGAATGCACGTGAATTTTTGCAAACTGACGTGGTTTTGGTGGGTATTTTATTGTATGCCCTGCTCGGCAAACTGGCCGATGTTCTGGCCGTGGCCTTAGAGCGATTCCTGCTGCGCTGGCATGCCGGCTATCAAAAATAAAGAATAAATGAGGAGCATGTAATGACTGATCTCAGTTTAGGACGTCATGTTAATGACCCGATTGCACCACTCGAACTACCTATCGCAGATATCAATCCTGCTGCAGTGATCGGTGCCGAAATTATCATTGAACAGCTGCATAAGTTTTATGGTTCGGTCAAGGTTCTGGAAGATCTGGACCTGCATATCCAACCTGGTGAATTTCTGGTAATTGTCGGTCGCAGCGGTTGTGGTAAAAGTACCTTATTGCGCCTGATTGCCGACTTGGAAAAACAGAGCTACGGTGAAATCAGGTTTAAGTCAGCCCGGCATATCCGTGAAGGCATTACTGCCGATGATATCCGGGTGATGTTTCAGGATCCTCGCCTGCTGCCTTGGCGTAACATCGAACAGAATGTGCAGTTAGGCCTTGGCAAAGAGCAGCATGTCAAAGCCTCTCAAATGCTGGAAGAGGTCGGGCTCAAAGAAAAAGCCGGACTGTGGCCTTCCCAGCTTTCCGGAGGACAACGGCAACGTACCGCCTTGGCGAGGGCATTATCGCATCAGCCACGTATTCTGCTGCTGGATGAACCGCTCGGCGCTCTGGATGCCCTGACACGTCTGGAAATGCAGAACCTGATTGAACATCTATGGACCGAGCAAGGCTTTACCGCCATTCTGGTCACGCATGATGTGAGTGAAGCAGTGCAGTTGGCAGACCGGATTATCTTGCTGGACAAAGGCCATATTGCCAAAGAGTTTAGGGTCAATTTGCCACGTCCCCGGCAAAAAAGTGTGAAATTTGCAGAACTGGAACAGCAGGTCTTGCAAGCAGTTTTAGCGACCTGAATATCCAATCCAACCCAAAATCGCGCATGGTTTTGGGTCTTATTTTTATAAAAAATGCTTTTGTCTCAATAAGAAGACATTTTTATCAGAGTCATTTCAGCATTATTCTTCTCTTCCATTGATGAAGAAAAAAGATGAATAAATGAAGTATTTTCAGAAACTTGAATTTTTCTTCTGGTGTAGATGCATTTAGCCTGTTTTAAATATTGATCTAGAGAATAAATCATCATTATTCAAAAAATTAGCCTGTGACTGTGTGCACAAATCTGATGATTTGCCGTACAATTGAGGATTCCCTTTTTCATTGTTTTTTATATTTGCTAATGGAACAAAAAAAGAGTACTCAAAAACGCAATCAGCTGCTAAATGCTGCACTAGACGTATTTTCCCTATATGGTTTTAATGGAGCAAGTCTGGATGAAATCGCACAAATTGCAGAAATGCATAAGTCGAATATTTTCTATTATTATGAGAATAAAGAAGCCCTGTATGTGGAGGTGTTGACCACCGTTCTACAAAAATGGCTGGCGCCTTTACAAACCCTTGAAGCTGAACTTGAGCCTGAAGAAGCGATCACCAATTATTTGATGCAAAAAATTGAAGTGTCACGTACCCAGCCTAAAGCATCCCGTTTATTTGCTTTGGAGGTGATTCAAGGTGCACCGCATATTCTGGAAATTTTAAAAGGTCCGCTGAAAAAACTGGTCAAGCGTAAAGCCAAAGTGATTTCCAACTGGCAGGAGCAAGGCAAGATTTCTGCAGATATTGATCCTGAGTTACTGATTCTGAATATTTGGGCCATCACCCAGAACTATGCAGACTTTGCGACCCAAATGGAAATGGTCACGGGTAAAACCTTGCGTAACCGCAGCATGCAGCAACGCATTATCCAGCATACGGTACACATGATGTTATACGGCGTGATTCCACGTACGGATAAGTAAGCAACTGCTTCTGATTGGCACACGACCATAGCTGCTATGGTCGCCGAGCAAACTTAACTTTCCTGTTTATTTTACCATTTGATATAAATCTAATAATTTTTTCGCACCCAATAACAGATTTTCTTCCCAATCCAGGTGCGCAGTCTCATTGGCTCCATCACTAATGTATTTCACTGAAATCAGCCGAACGCCCAGCTTTTTACAGACTTTTGCCAAGGCATAGCCTTCCATATCGACCAGATTACACGCCACTTTTGAAATACCGGTTTCAAAGCTGTCGCCTGTCCCACAAATCCCTTTCGGCAAATGGTCAAAGAAAGAATCCAGCTCAATGGCACCTGGGAAATGCTGATCCATCGGGGTCATGCCGACCTCAAAGCCAAGGGGTGAAACATCCATATCACGCTGTACAAATTGCGTGACTTCGACCAGTTCATGCGCATTGAAATGCGAACTCCCCGCGCTTCCCAAATTCAGCAAGGTACTGCAACCGGTGTTCTGAATCACCTCAAAGGCTTTAAAGGCCGCGTTGATTTTACCAATCCCGCTGTAATGCACCTGAATACCTGCTTCTTCAAACAAGCCTTTGGATTCATTGGGTAGAGCCATGATGAGCGCCAGATCGGACATTCGAAACACCTGATATCAAGAAAAACCCTGACATTAGAAAACAAAACCGGCTGAATGAAAAGCACCAGTGCCCTGATCAGACATGATCAATGTCTACAAAAACAAAACTGCTCAATTCTAAGGAAGATGAATTTTCAAGAAAAATATTGCATAAAAACACAACAGCAAGACGAAAGCGCGAGATTATGGCAATATATAGCTTCTCGATATTTCTAAGCACTTGATTTGCCCATGCAGCTGCTCCGTCTAAATGCTTTAGCCTCTCATTCTGAATTACCCAAAACTGCCGTGACGATCGGTAATTTTGACGGCGTGCATTTAGGTCATCAGGCGATGATCCGTCAGCTGCAACAGGTGGCTGAAGCACAAGGTTTAAAATCTATAGTGATGATTTTCGAGCCGCAACCACTTGAATACTTTCAGGGTTATGATGCCCCACCGCGTATTTCATCCTTGCGTGAGAAAGTCGAATACCTGACTGAGCTGGGTGTGGACTATATCGCGGTGGCGAAATTTGACCATACTTTTCGCAGCCTGACTGCAGAAGCCTTTGCCGACATTTTAAAAGAAAAACTGAATGCCCGGCATCTGGTCTTAGGCGATGATTTTCACTTTGGTAAAAACCGTCAGGGCAACAGCGAATTCCTGCGCAATTACGGCTTTGAAGTGACCAATTTAAATACCATTGCTCTAGATGGTGAACGCGTCAGTTCCACCCGGATTCGCCAGACCTTGCAAGCCGGTGATTTAGCCTTGGCCGCACAATTGCTGGGTCGTCCCTATAGCATTACCGGGCGAGTGCAATATGGTGATCAGATTGGTCGAACCATTGATTTCCCCACCATTAATGTACGGCTTAACCGTCATAAGCCCTGCCTCAAGGGAATTTATGGGGTTGAAGTCATTTGCGAAACCCAATCCTTAAAAGACAAAGTAAAAGCCAATTCTGCAGCGCAAACAGGCATTGCAGGTTATGACCCGACTGCCCTGTTTGGGGCGGGTCATGTCGGCACACGTCCAGCCATCAAACAAGCACACCCAGAGTGGCGATTAGAAGTACATTTTCCAGATGTTTCTGCTAATCTGTATGGCCTGTTGATGCGGGTGACGTTCTTAAACTATTTACATGGCGAAAAGGACTATCCTTCGCTTGAAGCGCTAAAAGCCGGAATTGATGATGATGTCGAGAAACTGCTTGAGTTTCGTCGAAATCACCCCACATTTCCCTTTTAATATCCCATATTTTTATTGTAAAACGTGTCAGTGACATAACTGATTAGATTGGAAGACGACTTGCATGAGCGATAAGCAAACTCCTGAAAATGCAGTGGACTATAAAGCCACGCTAAACCTCCCAGGTACTGACTTTGCAATGAAAGCAAATTTGGCAGTACGTGAAGCGAAATGGTTAGAAGAGTGGTATGCCGACAACATTTATCAGCAGATTCGTGAATCGCGTATTGGCAAGAAAAAATACGTGCTTCATGACGGCCCTCCTTATGCGAATGGTCAAATCCATTTGGGCCATGCAGTCAACAAAGTACTCAAAGACATCATCATCAAAAGCCGTGTAATGGATGGTTTTGATGCGCCATATGTACCGGGCTGGGACTGTCACGGTTTGCCAATTGAACTCAAAGTCGAAGAAAAAGTTGGTAAAGTCGGCGTGAAAGTGGATGCATCTACCTTCCGTAAAGCCTGCCGTGAATATGCCTACACCCAAGTTGAGCTTCAAAAGAAAGACTTCGTACGTATGGGTGTGTTCGGTGATTGGGACAATCCTTACCTAACGATGAACTTCAAACAAGAAGCCGACATCGTACGTTCATTGGGTGCAATCGCGAAAGCAGGTCATATCGAGCCAGGTCTTAAACCAGTCAACTGGTGTCTGGACTGTGGTTCATCATTGGCTGAAGCTGAAGTTGAATATGAAGATAAAAAATCGGATGCAATTGACGTAGGTTTCACCGTTGTTGATTTGGCAGACCTGTCTGCACGTCTAGGTGTTGAAGTTACTGATCGCACGGATATCGTGATCTGGACCACCACGCCTTGGACCATGCCTGCCAACCAGGCGGTTGCACTGCATGCTGAGCTTGAATACCAACTGGTGAAAGCAACAGCGGAAGATAAAGCGCCACAAAACTTTATCTTGGCGAAATCATTGGTTGAGTCTGCGACTCAGCGTTATGGCTTTACTGCATTTGAAGTGCTTGCTGAATTCACAGGTGCAAAACTTGAAAAATTAATCCTACAACATCCTTTAATTGCTGAGCGCCAAGTGCCAGTGATTTTGGGTGAGCACGTCACCGATGCTAGCGGTACAGGCGCAGTACATACAGCACCGGGCCACGGTGTGGACGACTATAAAGTTGGTTTACAGTACAACTTGAAAGTGGAAAACCCAGTCGGCGGTAATGGTGTGTATTTACCGACTTCACCGATCTTCCCGGGCGAGCACATCTACAAAGCCAATCCAAAAATTATTGCAGCATTAACTGAAGCGACCAAGCTTTGGGCACATGTGGTGATCAAGCATAGCTACCCGCATTGCTGGCGCCATAAAACCCCGATTATCTTCCGTGCGACGCCACAATGGTTCATCAGCATGGATGCCAAAGGTCTGCGTCAAAATGCACTGAATGCGATTGAAAATGATATCCAATTCGTGCCGGATTGGGGTAAAAACCGTATCCAGGCGATGATCGAGGGTCGTCCGGACTGGTGTATCTCACGTCAACGTACTTGGGGCGTGCCAATTCCATTCTTCGTGCATAAAGACACCAATGAATTACACCCGCGTACGCCTGAACTGATTGAAGAAGTGGCAAAACTGATCGAACAGGAAGGTATTGATGGCTGGTACAACCGTGATGCATCTGAGTTTATCGGTGCGGACGCTGAGCAATATAATGCAGTTCGTGACACTTTAGATGTTTGGTTTGACTCTGGTACAACACACTATGCCGTACTGCGTGAACGTGAAGAACTGACTGATCCTGCTGATTTATATCTGGAAGGTTCAGACCAGCACCGTGGCTGGTTCCAGTCGTCATTACTGACCTCGATTGCGATCAATGAGCGCGCACCGTATAAAGGCTTGTTGACGCACGGTTTCGTGGTCGATGAAAAAGGCCGCAAGATGTCCAAGTCGATCGGTAACGTGATCACGCCACAAGACATCATTAAAGACATGGGTGCGGATGGTCTACGTTTCTGGATCGCCTCTGCGGATTACCGTTATGAAATGACTGCTGGTAAAGAAATCTTTAGCCGTGCGTCTGACGGTTACCGTCGTATTCGTAACACGCTTCGTTTCTTACTTGCCAACTTAAATGGCTTCAAACCTTCGACAGACGCATTGCCAGTGGATCAATTGATCGCGCTTGATCAATACATCTTGCAACGTGCATCTGAAGTGCAAGAAACCATTAAGAAAGCATACGAAGATATGAACTTCCATATCGTAACCACTGCTTTAACGAATTTCTGTATCAACGACTTAGGTGGTTTCTACTTAGACATCATCAAAGACCGTCAGTACACCACGAAAGCGGATTCGCAAGCACGTCATTCTGCACAAACTGCGTTGTATCACTTGGTACAAGCCTTTGTACGTTGGATGTCACCAATCTTGAGCTTCACTGCACAAGAAGCTTGGCCGTTAATCCCTGAGCAATCAGAGAAATACGTATTCACGACTGAATGGTATGATATTCCTGTAGCTTCAACTGCAAATGTGGTGTCTGAAGCGGAATGGCAAACGCTAATTGCTGTGAAATCTGCAGTAAACAAATTCATTGAAACTGCACGTACAGCAAAAACTGTCGGTTCTAACTTGTCTGCCAAAGTTGAACTTTGGGCAAATGCTGAATTAAAAGCAGTGCTAGATAAGTTAAGTGATGAGCTTCGTTTCGTACTGATCACATCACAAGTGATCGTGAATGCGTTTGATGCGGCACAAGGTGAAGCGTCTGATCTTGAAGGCTTGAATGTGAAAGTTTCAGCAGCTGATGGCGAAAAATGCGTACGTTGCTGGCATGTATTACCAGATGTAAATACACATTCTGCACATCCTGGTCTATGCGGTCGTTGTATTATCAACCTTCCTACAGGCCAAGGCGAAGAGAGAAAATATGCCTAATACCCACACCAAAAAGGGCTTATTCCAGTTCTATCCACATAATTTATGGTGGATTGGGCTGGCCATTCTGGCGATCATTCTGGATCAATGGACCAAATGGATTGCAGTGACAAATCTGAACTATGCAGATCCTGTTCCTGTGCTGCCCTTTTTAAATTGGACACTGCTACATAACTATGGCGCTGCCTTTAGTTTCCTGTCCGATGCCGGTGGTTGGCAACGCTATTTCTTTACTTCACTGGCAGGTTTAGTGTCTGTGATCTTTGTCTTTTGGCTGATGCGTATGCCAAAAGACATGAAAATCTTACCGCTGGCGATTGCCCTGATTCTGGGTGGTGCCATCGGTAATTTAATCGACCGGGTCAGCCTCGGCTATGTGGTCGATTTTATTCATGTGTATTACCAGAACAGCCACTTCCCTGCGTTCAATATTGCAGACAGTGCCATTACTGTGGGCACTATTCTGATGCTGATTGATACCTTTTTCTTAGAAAAACATCGAATTCAACGGGCGAAAGCACAACATGACTGATTTTATTCATCCTAACGAAGAAACGCGGGTTGCAGACGGTTCTAAAGTCGAGCTGCACTTTTCTGTTGCTATCGAAAATGGCGTGGAAATTGACAATACCCGTAGCCGTGAAGAACCGGTCAGCCTGGTGATTGGCGATGGTAATTTACTGCCTGGTTTTGAAAAAGCACTGTTTGGTTTACGTGCCGGTGACCGTCGTACGGTGAGCCTGCCTCCAGAAGATGCTTTTGGTCCCTGGAATCCGGAAAACATCCAGAAATTTGATACGGTGAAGTTCGGAGAACGTCCGATCGAAGGTCACATGATCGAGTTTGAAGACAAAGCCAAAGCCACCTTGTATGGCGTGGTGAGATCGGTGAATGATGACATTACCGAAGTGGACTTTAACCATCCATTGGCAGGTAAAAATATTACTTTTGAAGTAGAAATCTTTAAAGTAACCCCTGCTGGTCAGCAAGGCATTAAACTGATGTAAAGCATCAGCTAATTGCCTGATTTTAACAAAGCTCCTTCGGGAGCTTTTTTATATTCCGAATACAAATCATGTCTAGTCACCTCTCTGAAATCTGATTAATTTAATTTAATGATAAGACCCGAAGAAAGGATTAAACATGAAAATTTATATTGTAGTAGGCAGTATACGTGAGGGGCGTACTGCACTTAAAGTGGCGCACTGGGTTCTGCAGGAAATTAAAAGCTACGCTTTTAGTACGCTCGAAATTGAAATTGTCGATTTAAAAGAGTGGGATCTGCCACTTTTTAGCGGTGCTCATCCCCCATTAACCGGGATTTATGATCAGCCCAAACAGCAAGACTGGGCAGACAAGATTGCGCTGGGCGATGCCTTTATTTTTATTAGCCCTGAATATAATCATGGCTATAGCCCTGCCCTGAAAAATGCCCTGGATTATTTGGGCAAAGAATGGCAAGGCAAACCGGCAGCTTATATTGGCTATGGTGCGACCAACGGTTCACGTTCGATTGACCAGATTCGTCAAGTGGGGACTCAACTTGGATTAGTGGATACCAATGCGGTGATTGAAATTCGGGACATTTTTGCACGCAACAAAGATTATTCCTTCCAAGGCAATGAATTTGATAATAAAAACTTAAAAGCTGTGGTGGATAGACTGATTCAATATGTCAGTGCTTAATGACTGGACGACAGTCCTGTACGTTTTAGCCTACATGCAGCGCAGAGTTTAGCCGCTATGCGGTCGTTTTATGCGAGGCTATAGTGAGTACATAGACAGACAGGAAGTCTGCAAAGCGATACCACAACAATAAAAAGCGCCAATCAACAGGACGTTGACAGATTAGACAGGAGTCAGATCTGAGAAGCAAATCCAGAAAAGCCTCGACAGGATGTTGAGGCTTTTTTGTTTTTAAACTTTAAGTTTAACTTGAATACTGATCGGGATGCATCAGACATTAACCTTAAACCCGAGATCAACATCACAGGCGGCTTGCCCTCCCCGTATCCCCCAATTTTCCAATACACTTTCTCTCAGATGAATCAGAATATGATCTGCAGGAATACCGATTTCCCTGAGACTTTTGACCATCTGCTGATACAAATTGCGCTTGGTCTCCAGACTGCGGCCAGCAAAACAGTCAATACTGATCAAGGTAAAATATTC
Source organism: Acinetobacter sp. (assembly GCF_049284435.1). Taxonomy (GTDB): domain Bacteria; phylum Pseudomonadota; class Gammaproteobacteria; order Pseudomonadales; family Moraxellaceae; genus Acinetobacter. The sequence goes on from NZ_JBAPXX010000140.1 coordinate 45,219, forward strand.
AGGCTGAGCTAAATGACTCATATACTGAAAACGATGCGCTTCATGCACGACCAGACGAATATTACGATCATATTCAGGCAGCTGAAAGGCGGTTTTCACACAATGAAATACGTTGTTGAGCAATTGTTCCTCAACTGCTTGAGGATATTGTTGCCGAACTTCAATTTGAATCGTAGGCATAAGAGTTTCCTTTTTATTATTTTATCGACGTTTTTATTTATATCAGTTGATACATATCAAAAGAGTAGTCTCTCACTAAAATACAGCAAAATCATCACCGCAGTTTATGATTTGGTCAGATGATCATTTTGAAACAGTATTTTTAAAATTATCTTTTTAAAATTCGACTGTCGGCTTTGACCTACAATCCATGCAGTTAAACTGCCCTATTGCGCTGTATCGCTTCAGGCTATATTCAGATCATACCAAGACAGGAAGTCTTGTAAGAAAAATAAAAAAATTCACATAGCAGGATGCTGATCGGTATAATAGATATATACCTTTAACAGAATATGAAAAGGCCTTCACAGGATGTAGAGGCCTTTTTCTTTCATGTCAGCATCCGCTTAAAAATCCTTTTATCCAGATGGTCAGCTTATTCAATATTTCATGTTCAGATAAGCATCCTAAAAGCAGATGATTAAGGTACCGTCATTTTTAACAGAGCTGCTTGCGGACCATCTTGAATCACCCACAGTGAACCATCCTGTACCTGAGCAACCCCGCGAATCCGCTCTTTCATATCCAGACGCTGAACTTCTTTCACTGGAGTCTGGTTCGTATCCACAATCACAATCGCCTTGGAAGACAGACCGGTCGCAATCGCTTTATTTTTCCATTTTGGGAAGACATTAGCAGTATAAAACATTAAATCTGAAGGAGAAATTACCGGAGTCCAATCCAGTGCCGGGGCCTCAAATTCAGGTCGGGTACTGTGGTCAGGAATGGGCTTGCCGTCATAATGATCGCCATTGGATACCAGTGGATAACCATAATTTTTAGCTTTGACAATCTTGTTCAGTTCATCGCCGCCTTTCGGTCCCATTTCGATCACCCAAAGCTGCCCTTTCGGATCAAAAGCCATGCCTAGAGGATTACGATGTCCAAGACTCCAGACCTGCTGGGCAATTTTACCCTGAGTCATAAATGGATTATCGGCAGGGATTGAGCCATCATCATTCAGGCGAATAATTTTACCGGCATTAGATTGCATGTCCTGTGCAGGGTTGAATTGCTGACGTTCTCCTGAACTGATCCATAACTTACCATCCGGCCCAAATACAATCCGATGGGCATAATGCCCCTGACCAGAAAATTTCGGCACTTGCGTCCAGATCCGTTCAATTTGTGTCAATTGAGGGGTGGCTTGATTTAAGTCCAGTTTGCCACGGATCACCACTGCACCATATCCGCCTTGGCCTTGTTCAGCATAGCTCAGATATACCCACCGATTCTTTGCAAAATCTGGATGCAAGGCCACTTCACCTAAACCACCCTGGCCTCCATATGCGACTTGAGGTATGCCTTTAACTTCAATTTTTTTCTTGGTTTTTGGATCAAAGAGCTGCAATTTTCCTTTGCGCTCAGTAATCAATAGTCGGCCATCATTTAAAGTAGTAATCGCCCACGGCTCATTAAATTGAGCAACCTGTTCAGTCTTATATTTTTGCAAGTTAGAAGAGACTGGATCGGATTTGGCAGCTGATGTAGATGCATCTTGAATACTTCTAGAAGATGAATTTTCTGCATGACAGGCAGTAAATGCTAAAGCACAACAACTGAGTAGAATTTTTATTTTAAATTGCGACAACATTATCTTCTCCCTACTGATTTATTGTTCAAATTAACATCAAGATACAGAATTTCTAATATAAATTCAGCAGAGAAAGGTAAATAGATACATTTTAAAAGCTATAAAACGAGTTAATTTTGAAGTTTTATTTATCATTTTTTCGCATAAAAAAATCCCCCTCTGCCTATGCGGAGGGGGTATTTCGAATAATGAGCTGGCGATGACTTACTCTCACATGGGTAATCCCACACTACCATCAGCGCTAAGAGGTTTCACTTCTGAGTTCGGGAAGGGATCAGGTGGTTCACTCTTGCTATGG